>NZ_JBHSHQ010000071.1:0-9682 GCF_042652985.1 Ruoffia tabacinasalis
GAAATTTCGTTGAATAAGGTTAGGTGTCGCGGGAGTAATTTCACCTGCATATGAACTATATTTCTTTTTAGTTACTGAATGAACAATGAGTTTTTCTTCCTTCATAAGCCGTCTAACAACTTTCTCGGAAACAACAATATTTTGCTTTTTTAGAACGTCATGCATACGACGATAGCCATACGTACGACGACTTTCAATAAAAATATCTTTAAGCATTACCCTTAGATCAGCATATTTATCCGGAAGCTTAGCCTGACTTCTGTGGTAAAAATAACTACTCTTAACTAAATCCAAATTCTCTAGTAAAAGTGCCAATGGATAAAAGGTTTTTAATGCATCAATCACTCTTGTTTTTTCCTTGTTGGAGAGATGTTTTGGATTGATGCCCCATTCTTTTTTACAAGTTCGGCAGACTTTTCCAAGATATCTTTTTCCATTCGTAGTCGATAAACTTCCTGTTTTAAAACATCAACTTCATTTTTCAACCCTTCTAGTTGAGGGCTATCAGGCATATTCGTCATATTAGGTGGAAGCTCCTCTCCGATGAGCTCCTCTTTCCAATCATAGAGCGTTTTACGGGTGACCTGCAGGCGCTCAGCAATTTTTTGGACAGAGGTTTCTCGGCTCACAAGATGGATAACGGCCTCTTTTTTCTGCTCTTGAGAATAGTTTAACTTACTTCGCCTGATTTTACGAGCTTCAGGTGCAAGTTCTTTACACCAATCGCTAAGAATGTTTCTATCTGGATAACCCAACATGCGAACAGTTCTAGAATAATTGCGACCGTATTCGATATAGTGATTAACAGCAAACTGCTTTTCTTCTTGCGTAAATTCACGTTTTCTTTTTGAAGTCTTAGAAAGATCACCATTCTCTTCATATTCCTTAAACCATTTGTATAAAGCTTTTGAAGAAGGATAGCCTAATTCATGAATGACTGACGCCAAAGAGTGTTCGTATTTGATGTAAAGTTTTACAGCTTTCATTCTTTCTTCGTAAGAGTACATGGACATTCTCCTGACTTATAGTTGTCCAAGATTATGTCCGCACCTCCAACTATGTACTTCTCTATTGCAAAACACACGCAAATGCGAATACGTAGTGTCGTGCTTACTCAAGACGCCCCGCAAACACACCACCCCTCCCCAGTAGCGCATAAAGTTAGTCACAGCACTGCTTTCATGATACTATTATGGTTAAAGGAGTGATTGTAATTGATGGAAAATTATATTTTAAATGATGGGTTTGCGATTCCTAAAGTTGGCTTAGGAACTTACGGTTTACGAGGCGAATTAGGAGTGCGTCAAATTGAAACAGCGATTCAATCTGGTTACCGTTTAATTGACTCTGCGTATAATTATGAAAATGAAGGAATCGTAGGTAAAGCCATTCGCAATAGTGGGGTGTCCCGTGATCAAATCACATTAACATCTAAATTACCGGGTCGTTACCATGAGTATGATAAAGCAATGATTGCGATTCAAGAATCGATTGCTCGAACTGACCTAGACTATATTGACTTATACTTAATCCACTGGCCGAATCCAATAGAAGATAAATATGTCGAAGCCTGGCAAGCATTAATTGACGCACAAAAACTTGGCCTTATTCGCTCAATAGGTACATCAAACTTCTTACCAGAGCACATTGACCGTTTAGAAAAAGAAACTGGTATTTTACCAGCAGTAAACCAAGTTGAAACTCATCCAAACTTTAATCAAGAAGCACAACGTGAGTACGATGCATCTAAAGGTATCATTACAGAAGCTTGGAGCCCAATCGGAAGAGCGGCTGACATGATGTCGAATGATTTAATTACAGATATCGCTCAAGCACATAATAAAACTGCCTACCAAGTCATCTTACGCTGGCACATCCAAAGAGGATTTTTACCTATTCCAAAATCAGGAAATTATCAAAGACAACGTCAGAACATTGATATCTTTGATTTCAATTTATCTGAAGATGAAGTAGCTAAGATCAATTCTATTTCCCATGAAGATGGTCGTCAGAAAGATCAAAACCCAGCAGAATATCAAGAATTCTAAATTAAACACAAAAAGACGAATCCGCAAGGACTCGTCTTTTGTTATTTGAGAATACCCGCCTAGTGTTGTTTTAAGCACACTTATGATAAAATGACTATAAAGTACTAGTTAGTGAGGGATAGATATGGAAACCAAAATAGATCCACGTGTCGCTAGAACACGCAAAGCCATCATCGAGTCATTTATACAATTATCAGAAAGAAAACCTTTCGAAAATATTTCAGTCAAAGATATTACTGAAGAAGCATTAATTAATCGAGCAACTTTTTATAATCATTTTCTTGACAAATATGATTTAATGGAGAAAGCTTTATTTGAAGATGTCCAACTGAAATTGAATCGAGAAGAGTATAGTGAAGTTCAATTAAACGAGGAATATATTGTTTCTCTTTTTGAAAAATTATGTTCATTTCACATGCGCTTGGCCACACAATGTCAACGCTCATACATTGTGACAATTAACCAATTAGTCGTGGATCAACTTAAAGTCATTCACTCACAACAATTGAAGAAACACTTTGAATCACTCGATGAAGAAGAAATTCACAAAATAGCAACCTTATTCGCATCAGGGTTACTCTCGCTATCACAAGAATGGTTTGATGACTCAGACGCAGAAGAACCAACTACATACGTCAAAGATGCGATTCCATTTTTAAAAGCATTCATTAAGCAATAAAAAATAAGCTCCCAGGACATAAATGTCAGGGAGCTTTTTGTTATAAATTATTTATGAAAATCTATGCGTGGTGCAATTAAATAATACATAATTAATCCACCGATGGTCATCACGATAAACTCTGATAAAGCTAAGAAGGCATAAGTTTCCCAGAAGAAGTCCGCAAAGCCCATATACATTAACATAGCCGCGATAATGAACATTGTAAACGTAAAGACAAGAGTCATCACACCGTAACGAATAATCATTGGGTCTTTAACTTTATTAACGAAAGCTTTGACCGCTAAATTACCTAAGTAACGTGCTAAAATTAATGATACGAGTGTATGGAAACTCCCAACAAGCACATCAACAATCGTAGATTGCATGGCATTCACGATGAATACCCCCAAAGTAATTGAAGCGATGTAGCGTTTATTATAAAGTCCCATAAAGTTTAAACCTTCTGAAATTCTAAACTGAATGGGTCCATAAGCCACTGGAGCAACGAACATGGTAATGACAACATATAATGCTGTCACTAAGCCAGCCTTAACTAAACCTTGTGTATCAAAACTAGAGTAACTATCGACATGATGATTATTTCCCATTTTTATCAATCTCCTTTATAGTCATAGCATTGCTATGCTAGTAATAACTACGGCCAAAGGACAGGAGCATATTCTGCTGAAGTGCCATAGTACTATTCAGTCATCATCTAAACAGCGTTATATAGTTTACATTAAATAACGTGTAAAGACAATAAGGATTAAAAAAGATGATAGTCACTATAAGTAAAAATAAATGAGAGCCCTAGAATCTTATGCTACAATAAGAATGAAAACAGTTACATAGAAAGGTGAGTATATGAATACATTAAAATTCCAGGATATGACGCTGACTTGGTTAGAATCAACTTCAACACTGAATGATGCAGGGAACATGTTCGGACCGGTGCCTAAAGCCGTCTGGTCTAAAAAGTATCCTAACAATGATCATAATCAGATGAATTCTGTTGAAGATCCCATCCTCATTCAATATAAAAATACGAATTACTTAATTGATGCCGGCTTTGAGACGAACAAGTTTGATAAAAAAGACTGGCGTAATATCGGTGTGCAAAATGAAACTCAATTGACTGACAGTTTGTCTCAACTAAATTTAAGACCTGAAGACATCGATGTCATCTTAATGACTCATATGCATAATGACCATGCGAGTGGATTAACACGCGCAACAGAAGATGGTTTTGAATCAGTCTTCCCGAATGCTACGGTTTATATGACTGAGATCGAATGGAAAGAAGTGCAAAATCCCAACGTTCGTACTAAAGGAACCTATCTCAAAGAAAACTGGGAACCCATTCAAGAACAAGTCAAAGTCTTCAAAGATAAGATTGAAATCGCTCCAGGCATTGAAATGATTCATACAGGCGGGCATTCAAATGGCTTAGCAATAGTTAAATTGACTCAAGAAGACGAAGTTCTACTACATCTGTCAGATTTACTCCTTACCGTAGCATCAATGAATCCAGCATGGGTAAGTAGTTACGATGACTATCCTATGGACACTATCGCTGCAAAGCAAAAGTGGTTACCCGAAGCCTTTGAGAACGGTTATAAACTAATCTTCTATCATGATGCGTATTATTGCATGCTGCAATTTGATCAAGATGGCAAAACAGTCATTGATTACCTAGATAGAGAGAAAAAACCAATCATTGAATGGCCGGAAAATATCGGGAAATTAACTTAAAATAGGGTGTGTTTTATTTTACAATCATAGGTCGTTGTAATACAATAGATTTATGAAGGAAAAATGAGCAAACAATGAGAGTGAGTGTGATTTTCATGATGACTTTAAACCTAATAAAGACTAATCATAAGAATTTCGTGGCTCATTCATTATCACTTCATTTAACTTCACAATTACACACAAACAAAACCTCAGTGCGAAAAGATAGAACTGAGAGTATTTGTGGTCTTTCTAAACTTATTCATACATTCCAAACGAGTCTCTATGCACGTGGTGCGTAGAGGCTTTTTATGTGTCTCAAAGGCTTAGAAAGAAGTCATAGTTGGTGTTACTATTGAATACGGCATGCTGAAGGGAGTGAAAAGGATTGTTTTTGACCGATACTATAAAGAAAGGTTAAGGTGATCCAGATGCTTAGAAAAGCAGTATCTCGTTATTAAGCGTAACTTAATATAATGAAAATGATAAAATGATTAAAAACGTTTGACAAAGTCTAATGTAAACTGTATAATTCTAATTAATAAATCAATGGAGGACTAAAGATGAATTCAAAACTTATTTCACAACATAACCGTTTCTTTTTTAGCAACTTTAGATAGTGTTTGTATCTTGCCTAATTGGATACAAACACGTACAAGCGTTTGTTTGTATCTATGAGGTGCTAAAAAAGTGTGGAGCCCGCATAGATTATTCTAGAGATTATAATCTTTGCGAGTGTGAGATAAGATGAGTTCTTCATTGAGGGACCTATTTAATTTCTTCCTACCTAGCGAGATTATAATTCTCGCTAGGTTTTTTTGTCGCTTTTAGTCAAATCAAAAAGGAGAAATTAACATGAAAAAAATTATTAACCTATTATTAGTTGTCAGCTTAGCATTAGTGAGTATCCTATACGGCTCATCAACAACAGCCAGCGCACAAGAACGAGAACCTATTAGCGTTGGGATATTACAATTTAATGCCCACGGATCATTGGATGAAAACTACCGAGGCTTCATTGAAGGCTTAGCTGAATTAGGTTACGTTGAAGGGGAAAACTTGACGGTCAATTATGTGAACGCTGCAGCTGAAGTCAGCCAACTTCCATCACTGGCAAGTAGTATTGAAGCAGAAAGTGATTATTTATTTGCTATTGCGACACCATCTGCTCAGGCTTTAGCCAATACAACTCAAGATAAGGTCATTTTATTCTCATCTGTAGCCGATCCAATTGGAGCTGGTGTGGTTGATTCATTAGAAGAACCCGGACGTAATTTAACTGGAACAACAAATATTGGACCCATTGAACAACAAATTAATGAAATTTTACTCCCATTAGTACCAGAAGCTAAAAAAATTGGTTTAATTTATAATTCAAGTGAAATTAATGCCCAATACCAAGTCGATATTGCGGTACCAATCCTAGAAGAGCAAGGCATTGAACCAGTTATTAAGACAATCTCATCAACAAACGATATTAGCCAAGCGATGAACGCCTTAGTTAATGAAGAAGTGGACGGAATTTATTTAGTGACAGACAACTATATCGCTGCATCGATGGCACTTGTCGGAGAAATCGGAAAAGAAGCGGGCATTCCAATGGTCGGTGGATCGAATGATATGATTCTCGAGAATGGTCTAGCAACTTATGGATTAGATTACTATGAGCTAGGTGTCCAAACGGCCGAGATGTTAGTCAGAATTATCGATGAAGACCTTGACCCTGCGACAACGCCAGTGGAGTTAGCTAACTACTTAGAACTCGTTGTTAACGAAGATTATGCCAATGCTATCGGCATTGATCCACAAGAAATTTATGACTTAATGGAAGAGTAGAGGCGTATTTACAAATGAATAATAACAATTCTGACAGCAAGAAATGATAAGCCTTTTCATGACTTGCTGTCGTATTGTTTGTATAGAAAACGATACCACGGTATAATACTTATAATAAGTAAGAGACTATTTAAGGGGGAACTACCATGGATGAAAAATTTGTATATGCAGTCTATGACAGAATCGAAGAAGCGAATAAAGCAGTTCAAAATTTAACAGATGCCGGAATACCTGTGAGTGCAATCTCACTCTATGCAGACGATGATGTTGTGGAAGAAGCAAATCAATCCGCGAGTGTCGTTGAGTTAGAAGAATATGATGATGACGATGACCATAGATCATTTTGGAATCGAATCGCTGATTTCTTTGGATCTGACGACGGTGATGATGAGAATTTCCCAGTTGATTTAAAAGGTTATAAAGATGAACTTGATGACGACAAGATATTAGTCGTAGTAGAGAAGACTTATGAAGGCGAAGCACTTTCAGTGGATACGAACGTAAATGTTATGGAAGAAAATGATCCAAACCAAGTAGAGACATTCACACAAAGGAATGACTATCCAACACCAGATGAAACAACTGATTCAGAAAATGCAACAGTTATCGCTGGTGATATGGGTGCAGAAACTTACTACTCTAAAGAGCATCAAAAAGATAGCACTGAAGTAGACTCACAAGTTGACCCAGACGACCGTCAATATACTGTCACTGAAAATGTTCAATACGATGAAAGTAATAAAGTAGCAGGAGATACTGCACGAGAATCAGAAGAAGCAGAAGCCTACTATACAAATCTTAATAAGCAACCGCAAACTGACCGTGATGCAGCAAACAGATCGTCAAACGAGGTCACTTATATAGAAGATCCAGTGGCTGATGAAAAGTTACGTGCGGATAGAAAAGAAGGTGGCGTTGCTGGAGATATGGGTGACTCATCCGATTATTCACAGTATTACCAAAAAAATCAAGAAGCAGCTACACCGACTTCTTCCACAGGCTACCATGATGAAGATTATTATTTAAAAGGTGAAGAATCAAGACTGGAAAGAGAGTCTGAAGGGAAGCGCCGTGATTTCATGGGAATGGGGGACATCAAACGTCCAGTATCAAACCGTTCGAATAATGATCCGAGACTTGGAGAGTTTGAAGGTGAGATGCGTCGTTATGACGATTATCCACCTGCAGACGAAGAAGGCGTAAACCCTGAACAGTATGGAGCAGAAGATAAAGGCCCTCAAAACTTTAATACACCAAGCCCAGAAGATACAAATGACTATGCAGACCAAGAAGAAGGTCATCAATTGGGTGAATTTGAAGCAGAAATGCGTCGACACGACGATAATCCACCTGCAGATGAAGAAGGCGTAAACGCAGATCAATATGAGGACGATAAATAATTGAATTCTAATTTAGAACTCGTACTTGAGGCAATTCAAGTACGAGTTTTTTTACAGCGAGAGTCATTTATTATACAATGATTCTAACAATCGAATGCTGTCAGGAAAGGCGTCTAGTCATCTGATGATAAGAAGGAGTAAACTAAGAAAAATATACATAATCGAACGTCGAAACGGCTAGTATCAATCATAAGATGATTTAATAACATTATAAATTGTCTAATGACTGATGGCGTTTACTATAGAAAAACGGTAGAATTTTGAAATTGAAATATATATAATGTACCTACTATAAAAGAATGATGGAGGATTATTTATGACGACCGTGAAAGACGAGAAACAGGGGAGCATCTTAAATAAAGTATTAGATGCTTTAAAAAATATATTCGCACCAAACTTAGTTGCCTTAAGTGCAGCTGGTATTCTGCAAGGTTTTACAATCTTGTTACATACGTTCGGATTGATTCAAGAGGGACGCGCTGAGTACATTATCTTAGAAACAATTTCAGGTGCCGTGTTCTACTTCTTGCCTGTCCTACTAGCTTATTCAGCGGCGAAAGTATTTAATACAAACCAAGTATTAGCAGCCTGTGTGGCCTTATTCATGTTACACCCAACGACAAGTCCAACTTAGCTTTAGCTGGTGCAGCATTAGCAGTCATGATTAAATCTAACAATTCAAGTTACAAGCAATACTCAGTGACAGCAGTTGTAACTGCTGCTTTAGGAGTTTCGCAACCGGCTTTATATGGTATCGCCATTCCTTATAAACGCGTAATGATCGCAAGTTTTATCGGCGGTTTAGCAGGAGGATTTTATGCCGGTATTGTTGAATTCTATTCTTATGCCTTTGTATACCCAGGTATCGCGGCACTGCCAGCATTTATCTCTCCAGATGAATCATTTGGAAACTTAATTAACAGCATCATTGTAATGATCCTGGCATTCGGAGTTTCATTCTTAATTGTCTTATTCGGTAAATTTGAAGACATGCCAGATGCAGAAATTGCTGAAATCGTAGGAGAAGAAGAGAATTAATTCAGAAATTATGAAACGTCGCCATAGCGGTGGCTTTTTTTATATAAAATAGCAGCTGTAGACAGAAAAATATCTGTAAATATTTTAAAAAGGTCATATATAATGCAATTTATAATTTGCACATAATATGCGTATTATTTGAGTTGATAATGAAATGTTATATAATGGAGTTGTAGTCAAAAAAATATTAGGAGAGATACAATTATGAAGAAATCATTGAAGAGTTTTGCGTTGCTAGGTATATCTGGATTAATGTTAACTGCTGTAGCACCACACGTGACAGCCCAAGATGATTCTCAAGAAGCATCTACTTCTGAAGAGTCAGTTAGCTCAGAAGAAAGTACTGAAAGTACAGATGAAGCCCAAACTGAAGAGAGTGACTTACAAGTAGCCCTTAATGATGCAGTAGCACTATTCCAAGAAGAATACCCTAATGCAGAAATTGAAGAGTTAGAAGTTGAATTAAGAAATGAAGAATACCGAATTACGATTCATGGATTTGAAGATAATATTGAATACGAAGTGGACTTTAGTGTAGACCCAGTAGAAATTACTGACCGCGATGAAGATAATGAAGACGATAATGATAACGATGGTGAAGCATTAGTTTTAGAAGACTTAATCACCATTGATGAAGCATCTGAAATTGCTTTAGAAGAAGCTGGCGAAGGAACAATCACTGATTGGGACTTAGATAGCGATGACGGAAGAGTCCGTTGGGAAATTGAAATTGATGGTGTAGAAAATCCAGATCAAGACGATGATGATGACAAATTACACATCGAAATCGATGCAGAAACAGGAGACATCCTAAACGTTGAATTCGATGACTAATTAATAGTATTTAAGGAGGCTTGAAAAAGCCTCCTTTTTTGTTGTGTACAACTGTTTATTTAAATGTTGAATTGCAATAATTATTGCGACAATTTTTTATTTACTCAATTAATAAGAGTTCGTGTAAAAATACT
>NZ_JBHSHQ010000072.1:0-22340 GCF_042652985.1 Ruoffia tabacinasalis
GGTTCTTTTTTTGGAATAAAGTGCCGAAACTTATCTAGCAATAATTGCTGAATCTAATTTAGCATTAACAGGTGAAACAAATCTTTGAAGAGTTATATTCTAAAAATTTGAATAAAGCAGAAAACAACATTGAGATTGATAATATTAGTGGCTTCGTATTTATAAATTCCTATGGGAATTGTATGAGACGAGATAATTTGTATCGTGCACTAAAAAGATTAATTACAGAATTTAATAAGGAACAATTAAAAATTAAAAGTAATTTTCAGTTGACTTATTTCACTTGTCACGTACTTCGACATACGTTTGCTACAAGATTAGTTGAGAATTAAGTTAATATAAAAGTAGTACAAGAAATTTTAGGTCATGCTAAAATAGAAATAACAATGAATATGTATGTAAATGTGTCTGAAAATTCTATAATGATTGAATTAATAAACTAAAATATTTTACTTAAATACACCAATTCTAAACCTTTTTTTGAAAAAATATACTAAATAAAGTAATAATTTTAAGTACAAGTTAATCCCGTATATAAATTGATGTTATAAAATTTTAACGTTAAAATAATCTTATACAAAAAATGAAAGAGATTTTTTCATTGTCAATAACTGAGAATGGATTTAATTGGTGGTCACTTATTATTGGAATTATTTATATTGTTTTAGGAATACTTGCTTTTAACAACCCACTTGGAAGTGCCAGTTTTGTCATATATTTATTTGCTTTTGCGGTAGCGTTTAAGGGGATTGCGCAAATTATAATTCGTAATCGCTTAAAAGAATACTCAGGGATGACGAATAATTGGATGATTGTGATTGGTATCATCGATATTATTATTGGTGTATTCTTATTCTTTAACGTCACTGCCGTTTTTATTGCTTTACCAATCGTATTTGCGATGTGGTTTATCATTGATTCAGTCATTGCCTTGATATCAGCAAGAACGATTAGAAAATATAGTAAAAGAAATTTCTGGTTAATTGTGTTTTTATCTATTATAAGTATCATCATTGGAATTATATTAATCTTTAATCCAATCGCATCAATTCTGACAGTTGCTTATTTAGTTGGGATTTACTTCACGCTAAACGGGTTATCATTTGTAATCCAAGCTTTTTAATATAATAATAAATTTGAAAAGAGAGTGTTAACACTCTCTTTTTTGTATAATGAGAAGGCAAAGGAGGTTTAAACATGAAGAAAATTAATAAAGAAATAGTCATAGACACAATACCTATCAGAGATAAAGATACGTATAAAAATAAAATGGGGCGCATATTATGTGTTGGAGGCACTCATGAAAAGGGGGGCGCCATTATCATGAGTGGTCTGGCTGCTTTGTATTCTGGCGCAGGATTAGTGACTGTCGCGACGGATCAAGTGAACCGGACTAGCTTACATACTCATGCGCCAGAAATTATGTTTATTGATATGTATGAGTCTGATAATTTAATTGAAGCAGTAAAAGAAAAAGATGTAATAGTGATTGGACCAGGTTTGGGCTTGACTGAGAAAAGTCGAGAAGTGCTTAAAACAGTCCTTCAATCTGCTTCAGGTGAGCAATATCTGATCATCGATGCCGATGCGATTACGCTACTTGCTGAAGGGAAAGTCAAGCGAGAAACCAATGGCCATTGTATCTTCACGCCTCATCTTGGTGAGTGGCAGAGACTCATAGGTCTAAATAAAAATAAATTAACAGTAGAAAGTAATCAACAAGCTCAGAAGGATTTACAAAGCATAGTTGTATTAAAAGGATCGCCTACACAAGTGTATGTTGACTCAGATGTCTTTGAAAACACAACAGGTAATCCCTCGCAAGCGACCGGCGGGATGGGAGATACGTTGACTGGGATTCTAGCTGGTTTCATTGGACAAATACCGAATGTCAAACAAGCAATTCTTTCAGCTGTGTTCATTCATAGCTACATTGCGGATCAATTAGCAGAAACTCATTATGTCACATTACCAACGCAAGTGATTCGAGAACTACCAAAAGTGATGAGAAACTTTGCAGATGCAAAATAATAAACAAATGAAAAAGGCTACTGACGAGTAATCCGGTCAGTAGCCTTTTATATGTAAATAATTATTTGTTTCTCAAACGTAAGGCATTGAGTAATACGGAAATTGAACTTAAACTCATCGCAGCCGCAGCAAACATTGGACTTAATAAAGGTCCATCGAAGAAGAGGTAAAGTAATCCCATCGCGATTGGAATCCCAATGGTATTGTATCCAAAGGCCCAGAATAAGTTTTGCTTGATGTTACGAATAGTTGCATGACTTAAGCTGATTGCTTTTGGAACATCACGTAAGTCATCATGCATTAAGACGGTATCAGCTGAATCCATAGCTACATCGGTACCAGAACCAACTGCCATCCCGATATCAGCTTGAGCTAAAGCAGGCGCATCATTAATACCATCACCAACCATAATTACTTTCTTTCCTGCATTTTGTAACTCTAGCACAATGGCAGATTTATCTTCTGGCATGACTTCACTTAGAATGCGGTCAATACCAAGTTCTTCCCCAACAATATTCGCTGTGTATTGGTTGTCACCAGAGGCCATAATGACTTCAAGACCTAGGTCTTTCATCTCTTTAATTGCTTGGCTCGATGTTTCCTTAATAGGGTCCATAACGGCAATAATTCCAATCACTTCATTATCTAAAGCAATATACATCGGTGTTTTAGCTTCATTGGCTAATTGTTTGACTTGTGCCTCTAATGAACTAGGTACTTCACTTAGAGAGTTCATTAATTTTTTATTCCCAATCGCAATTTCTCTGCCTGCAATGTCTGCTTTAATTCCACGTGCAGTTATGCTTTCAAAATGATCGGTTGGCAGTAAGTTAATTTCTTTCTCTTCGCTATACTTCACAATGGCTGATCCTAGTGGATGTTCAGAGACCGATTCTGCTGAAGCAACCAGTTGTAAGATGTCATCTTTATCAAAGCTTTCGTTAATGATGTAATCTGTAACAGTCGGTTCACCTTCTGTAATCGTTCCAGTCTTATCTAATAGAACAGTCGTCGCGTTATGTATATTCTCTAGCGTTTGTCCGTTTTTAATTAAGATGCCTTGACTCGCGCCATTTCCAGTACCAACCATGATGGCTGTGGGAGTTGCTAAACCTAGGGCACAAGGACAAGCAATAATTAAAACACTAATAAAGATATTTAAAGCAAAGTTCAGCGGTTCGCCCATCACAAAGAACCAGAATAGACCAGATAGAATCGCAATAATAATAACGATGGGTACAAAGTAACCTGAGATGATATCGGCTAATTTGGCAATCGGTGCTTTAGAACCTTGAGCATCTTGAACCATGCGAACGATTTGAGAAATCATCGTATCTTGTCCAATGCGAGTAGCTTTATATTTAAAAGCACCTGTTTTATTGATACTGGCCCCAGTGACTAAGTCACCAACTGTTTTTTCAACAGGTAAACTTTCACCTGTTAACATGGACTCATCAATGCTCGAATGACCTTCAACCATTTCACCATCGACGGGTAAACTTTCCCCTGGTCGAACTTGGATAATATCTCCAATGTTTAACATTTCAACAGGAATCGTCTCAACTTCTCCGCTCTCACGTACGACACGAGCTGTATCGGGAGCTAATTCCATTAAGCTTTTAATCGCTGAGGATGTTCTTCCTTTAGCCAGCTCTTCCATATATTTACCTAAGGTCATTAAAGTTAAGATGACAGCAGCTGATTCAAAGTATAATTCTAAATGTTCATGCGTATCCACTTGTCCGAAAAGGATTAAAGCAGTCATCACGATACCTTGCAAGTATGCTGCACCCGTACCAACAGCAACTAAGGAATCCATATTTGGGTGTCCATTAAATAATGTTTTGAACCCACGTTTAAATATGTCTAAACCAAAATATAAGACGGGAGTCGTTAATATTAATTGTAATACCGCATTGGCACCCGGATGAATACTTGGGTCAATCACTGATGGTAAAGGCATTCCAACCATTGGGCCCATCGTTAGAATAAAAAGGGGAATGGTAAAAATAGCCATCTTAATTAATGTTTGTTTCATAGAGTTTAACTTAGTTTCCTTACGTGCCTGATCTACTTCGTACTGCTCTTTGGCAGATAATGCTAGCTCTGCTTGATAACCCGTGTCAGCCACGGTTTCTTGGATTAATTGAGCGTCTGCAGTCTCTTCCCAAGTTACAGATAATTTTTCAGTAGCTAAGTTAACGGAAGCAGAGTGAACTTGTGGGAGTTTTGCCACTGCTTTTTCAACAGTTTGTGCACAGCTCGCACAAGTCATTCCTGTCACAGAAAAGTTTTGAAAAGTATCATCTGAACGAGTAGGTTCAGTTTGAGTAACTAACGTATAGCCTGCATCGGATACAGCTTTAGAAATATCATCGAGTGATAGTTTTGACTCATCAAAGTCGACACTTACTTTTTCTGTTAATTGATTCACTGAGGCTTCATTGATACCATCCAATTTATTCACAGCTTTTTCAACAGAAGTCGCGCATGCAGCACAGTGCATGCCTTCAATGGCATAAGTTTTCAATAAATAAACCTCCTATTCTTATTAAAGTAATTGGTAACCAGCGTCAGACACAGCTGTTTGCATGTCTACTTTTGAAACAACAGTATCATCATATGTAACATCTGCTGTTTTATTGGCAAAATCGACCGTTGCTTCAGATACACCATCAAGATTTGATAAAGTATTTTGGATTGTTTTACTGCAATTCATACATCCCATACCTGTGACTTCAAATTGTTCTTTTTTCATATTAATTTCTCCTTTTATTTAATTTATTATTATTAATGTAAATGACAGTGACATTGTCCGACAGCACATTCACAAGCTACTTCCTCTGGTGCTGTGAGTGCTTTTGTTTGGAGTTGTGATATTAACTCTTGAATTTGATCTTGCGATAAGTGATTTGTGTCAACAAGGTGAATAATGAGGCTGCCGCGTTCTTTCGTACATATCGAGTCGAATACTTTATCGGCTTTTAAACGATTAGCCTCAAGTTCTGAAATACTCGGTTTGTATTTTAAAACCGTATCGGTCTTTATTTTTTGAATATTTTCTTTATTTACTAAACGGTTTATGAGTGATTTTACTGTTCCTTCTTTCCAATCGAGAATGTCTAACACTCGGTCAATGATTTCTCGACTTGTTAAAGGAGCATCTGCCCATAACACGCGCATCACTTCCCATTCTGAATCGGAAATGTTTAAATCTTGAATACTTAATTGTCCAGTCATAATTTCCCTCCTAACACGGGGTTACACGTGTAACCTAAATAAAGCAAGAGCAAATTACAAGCTTTTTAAATTTTATTGAATATACTAGAACTATGAATAAAAAACGAAACAGACACAACATATAGTGTGGATTTGTTTAGTGAAGCACAATATTTAGAGTTAATCAACCTTTTATTTGAAGTGTATCCATGCTAATATATAGTACTAAAGAGGACGGTGTAATGATGAAAATTATATATATGTCTATCATAGGCAATACACGGCGTTTTGTTGAAAAGTTAGAAATGGACTCTTTGGAGTTGTCTGAAGTAAATGCATTTACTGAAATACACGAAAACTTTATTATGATCGCACCAACATATGCAATTGAAATGACTGATATTTTGAATGATTTCCTAGAGACTGGCGATAATTTATCCTATTGTCAGGGCATCATCGGCGCAGGAAATCGAAATTTTAATGAGCTTTACTGCTTTACAGCAGAAGATATTGCGCTCGATTATGATGTCCCATTATTGTATCGCTTTGAGTTTCAAGGCTCGGATAATGATGTAAAAAAAGTGAAGGAGATTGTGACTGAAATTGAAAACACCAACTATGTCTAAAACACCCAATGAAATTACATATTTCAAATTAAATAACGAATTAAATATTCCAGTAGATAATAAAATCCCATTAGAGAAAGATAAAGAGGCGGTGCGTGCATTCTTCCTAGAGCATGTGAACCCTAATACTGTGTTTTTCTATACATTAGATGAAAAATTAGATTATTTAATTGAACATGACTACTTAGAAGTAAGTTTCTTAAATAAGTATGACCGTGAATTCATTAAGAAATTAATGCAAACAACTTATGAGAAGAAATTCCGTTTCAAATCATTTATGGGCGCACATAAGTTTTATAACCAGTACGCTTTAAAGACGAATGATGGGGAAAGATACTTAGAACGTTTCGAAGATCGTATTGTGTTTAATGCCTTATTCTTAGCGGACGGGGACGAAGTTCTTGCAACAAATTTACGTGATGAATTAATCGCTCAACGCTTCCAACCTGCAACGCCAACATTTTTAAATGCTGGACGTAAACGTCGTGGTGAGATGGTATCTTGTTTCTTAATTGAGATTAGTGATGATATGAACTCAATTGGACGTAGCATCAACTCTGCCTTACAATTAAGTAAGCGTGGTGGAGGCGTAGGTCTAAACTTATCAAACTTACGTGAAGAAGGCGCACCGATTAAGAAAATCGAAAACGCGGCTTCAGGTGTTGTACCAGTTATGAAGTTATTTGAAGATTCATTCAGCTACGCCAACCAATTAGGACAAAGAAATGGTGCTGGAGCGGTTTATTTATCAATCTTCCATCCAGACATTGTCCGCTTCTTATCAACTAAAAAAGAAAATGCGGATGAGAAAATCCGTGTGAAAACTTTATCGCTTGGAGTAACGGTTCCAGATAAATTTTATGAATTAGTTGCAGAAGACGCTGATATGTTCTTATTCAGTCCTTATGATGTTGAACGTGTTTATGGCGAGCCTTTTGCTTATGTGGATATTACGGAAGAGTATGAGAACATGGTTCAAAATAAAGAAATCCGTAAATACAAAGTCAAAGCACGTGAATTAGAGAACGAAATAAGTAAATTACAACAAGAATCGGGCTATCCATATATTATTAATATTGATACAGCCAATGATGCGAACCCAATTGATGGGCGCATTGTAATGTCTAACTTATGTTCAGAAATTTTACAAATTCAACAACCATCAATTATTAATGATGACCAAACCTTTGAAGATGAAGGAATTGATATTAGTTGTAACTTAGGTTCTACAAATATTGTGAATATGGTCGATTCACCTGACTTTGCTAAATCAGTGGATACAGCTGTCCGTGGTTTAACATTCGTTACAGATCATACCAGTATCGATGCTGTACCAAGTGTGCGTAGAGGGAATGAATTAAATCATACCATCGGTTTAGGTGGCATGGGACTTCATACGTTATTCGCAATTAATCAAATCTATTACGGATCTGATGAGTCTTTAGAATTAACAGAAGCATATTTCTATGCGTTAAACTACTGGTCATTAGTATCAAGTAATCAAATTGCACGCGAACGTGGTGAAACTTTCTATAATTTTGAAAATTCTGATTATGCTAATGGTTCATACTTTGATCGTTATATTGAAGAACCATTTGTTATTGAAGATGAAAAAGTAAAAGAAATCATGAAAAATGTGCCACTTCCAACTGCAGAAGATTGGAAAACGTTAAGAGATATGGTTCAAAAAGATGGTCTATATCATGCTTACCGTCATGCGATTGCACCAACTGGAAGTATCTCATATGTAAACGAGACAAGTGCGAGCTTACACCCAATTACACGTCTAATTGAAGAGCGTCAAGAGAAGAAAACGGGTAAAACATATTACCCAGCGCCACAATTATCAAATGATACGATTGACTACTATGAGTCAGCTTACGATATTGATATGCGTAAAGTCATCGATGTGTATGCAGCGGCTCAAAGACATATCGATCAAGGAATGTCTTTAACATTGTTCATGCGTTCAGAATTACCTGAAGGGCTTTATCCTTGGAAACGTCCTGGCGAAAGAAAGATGAACACGAGAGATTTAAATATCCTACGTAACTATGCTTGGAACCAAGGCATTAAATCAATTTACTATGTTCGTACATTTACGGATGATGGCGATGAAATTGGAAGTAATTATTGCGAGAGCTGTTCAATTTAATAAGTTTTATAAAGGAGAATAAATGCATGGTAGAACCAAATTACATAGCGATAAATTGGAATGATATCGAAGATACCGTTGATAAATTGACTTGGGAAAAGCTGACTGAGCAATTTTGGTTAGATACACGTATTCCAGTATCGAATGATTTAGATGATTGGCGTCGTCTTTCAAAAGCAGAACAAGATATGTTAGGGAAAGTCTTTGGTGGCTTAACACTTTTAGATACACTGCAATCTGAAGAAGGGGCTGTTGTCTTATTAGATGACGCAAGAACACCACATGAAAAATCTGTTTTAAGTAATATCCACTTTATGGAAGCGGTACATGCCAAATCATATTCAACGATTTTCATTACATTGAATACAAACTCAGAAATTGACTCAATCTTTGATTGGACGAATACGAACGAATTAATCCAATTCAAATCGGATAAAATTAATGATGCGTACCAAAATGGTACACCGCTACAAAAGAAAGCGGCAAGTGTCCTACTTGAATCATTCTTATTCTATTCGGGTTTCTACGCACCATTATGGTATTTAGGAAACAACAAAATACCTAACGTAGCTGAAATCATTAAACTTATCTTACGTGATGAATCTGTTCACGGAACTTATATTGGTTATAAATTCCAATTAGGCTACAATGAGTTAGGCGAAGCAGAACAAGAAGAATTAAAAAACTGGGTCTTTAACTTACTATTTGAATTATATTCAAATGAAGAAAAATACACGTCTCATTTATATGATGAATTAGGTTGGACAGAAGACGTGAACACATTTGTTCGCTACAATGCGAATAAAGCTTTACAAAATATGGGCTTCGAACCTTTATTCCCTGATACAGCTGAAGATGTGAATCCAATTGTTATGAATGGTATCTCAACAGGAACAAGTAACCATGACTTCTTCTCACAAGTTGGAAATGGTTACCTACTTGGAGAAGTTCAAGCTATGGAAGATAATGACTACAAGCAATGGGCAATTAATGACCGTCGCAAACAACGTATGCAATATCGTCAAGAGAAGAAACGTCGCCGTGAAGAAGCGAAAAATGCTCAAGCGTCAGCAAAAGCAACAGATTGAACTTATAAACTCAATGAGGGATCACAAAAGTGATTCTTCATTGAGTTTTTTTATGTTCAAAAAGCCAGTCAACATGTAATTAGTGGTTTTAGGCATGAAAACCCTTTATAATGAAGTATAAGAGAGGTGTGATAGCGTGAAGAAATGGAAATGGGGAATATTGTTTCTAACTGTATTTTTCCTATATGCATGTGAATCTCAAGAACAGTCAACTACTACGTATCCTGACGCCAACTACACAACCGAAATGGCCCAAGAAACTGACGAAAATGTCAGTCGCCAACAAACAAATGAAGATCGAGATATTATCTACACGGCCAATGTGATTTATCAAACGATTCGTTATGATGAAGCGAAGCAAAGTATTGAAGAAATTATTGAGGCCAATAATGCTTATATTCAATATCAAGATGAATCAATGAATGAATACAGTTATGCAGAAAGTTCTCAGTCGCTCACGTCATTAAGTTTGATGATCAGAGTTCCTCGAGACAATTATGAAGAGACGCTCACACAGTTTGAAAACAATGACCAAGCTCAACTTATTCAACTATCACGCGGTTCTCAAGATGTAACTCAACAAGTTCAAGATATTGAGATTCGTATCGAAGCGATTGATTCTAGAATTGACCGACTGAATGAACTTAATGATCAAGCAGAGTCCGTTACGGATTTAATTGAAATCCAAGGCGCTTTAGAAGAAGCAATTGCGAGTCGGGAAAGTTTATTAGCAGAACAATCTTCTGTCTCCGCAGAAGTTGAAAATGCAACGATACACTTGAATTTACAAGAAGTTGTTGAGTTATCTGATGGAAGTGAAAGTCAATTGACTTTCTGGGATCAAATTGTCGCAGCCTTTAACGATACTTGGGAAAATTCAATTGAAGCTTTCCAATGGGGGATTTTAACAATTATATTCTTAATCCCTTACATCATCGTGATTATTATCATAATATTAATCATACGATATGTCTTGCGTCCATTGTTTAGAAAAATTAAAGATGTCTTACCAAAGAGGAAAAAGAAAGCTATAAGTGAGGCTAATAGAGAAAAGAACAACTTTAATACAGAAGATTGAGTAAAACAGTTTCAAAAATTGTAAAAAACGTGTAATATTAAGTAGTAAGCGTTTATTATAAAGTTAAATTATGGGAGGAATATCTAGAATGGATATGTTTAAATCGTTATCACAGAAGATTGAAGGAAAAAAGGTTAAAATTGTTTACCCTGAAGCTACTGATCCACGTGTTTTAGGAGCAGCTGTTCGTCTACATTCAGATAAATTAGTAGAACCAATTTTATTAGGAAACCCTGCTGAAGTTGAAGCAATTGCTACAGAACGTAACTGGAACATTGGTGATTTAACAATCATCGACCCTAACAACTATGACGAATTCGATGCAATGATCGCATCTTTCGTAGAACGTCGTAAAGGTAAAAACACTGAAGAGCAAGCACGTGAAATGTTACGTGACAATGCTTACTTCGGAACAATGTTAGTTTACATGAACTTAGCAGATGGATTAGTGTGTGGAGCTCAATACTCAACAGGTGATACTGTTCGTCCAGCACTACAAATCATCAAAACTCGCCCAGGAGTTAAATTAACAAGTGGTGCGTTTGTTATGGTTCCACCTAACAATGACGGTGAACGTTTAATCTTTGCTGACTGTGCGATTAACATTAACCCAGATGCGCAATCATTAGCTGAAATTGCTGTAGAAAGTGCACAAACAGCTAAAATGTTCGATATTGATCCTAAAGTTGGTTTATTAAGTTTCTCAACTAAAGGTTCTGCAGCTTCACCAGAAGTTGACAAAGTCGCAGAAGCTACTCGTATCGCGAAAGAATTAGCTCCTGACTTAGCTATCGATGGAGAATTACAATTTGACGCAGCTTACGTTGAGTCAGTTGCTGACAAAAAAGCACCTGAATCAGAAGTTGCTGGTAAAGTGAACGTATTCGTATTCCCAGAAATCCAATCAGGTAACATTGGTTACAAGATGGCTCAACGTTTAGGTAACTACCAAGCAGTTGGTCCAATCTTACAAGGTTTAAACAAACCTGTTTCTGATTTATCTCGTGGATGTATCGAAGAAGATGTTTATAAAGTTTCAATTATTACTGCTAACCAAGCAATCATGTAATTGAGTCTTTTCACTCATAAATAAGCGAGAGCTAGAAATACTACCAAAGATAGTATTTCTAGCTCTTTTTGTTGTGGAGAAAGAACTGTAGAGCTTATTTCAGGGAGAACGGCTCGGTGACCGTAGTGGACCGGCTTCAGCTAATCATCTAGCGTTGCTAGCTGATTGAGCATCCGTCTCGTTGTGCTACTAAATCCTTACGTCGCTACCGCTCCTACGGCTTCATGTATGCCCAATCGTCCTGGTACTACGGTACCTCACCATTCTCCCTTCAATAAGCAACGCTAGCTGTGTATTACACAGAGTTTTCTATATTTATGTGGTTATGGTGTCGAACTTAGATTTTTTATAATTCCTTGTCGTTCGTGTTATTCTTAATACGGTTAGTGATTTAAGTATAGGTACTCTAAGTTGTATTATTGTGAAAGATGAATATTTTGTTATAGAATTTAATAGAAGCAAGCATTAAATAGAATATATAAATGGAGGAGATACTATGTCTAAAGTTGAAGTAGGTGGGCTAATTGTCTTGTTTGGGGCAACAGGTGACTTAGCTGAGCGACAATTGTACCCAGCTTTTCACCAACTATATCAACGTGGTCAGTTAACGGAGGATTTTGCGATTATCGGTGCAGCGCGAACGCAATTCACTGAGAACGAATTTAAGGAACATGTGAGGAAAGCGGTTGAAGCGGGTAGTAATTTTACTGAATTTGAAGAAGCATTTTTAGAACATATTTATTACCAACCAGCTGACAATACAAAAGTACAAGATTTTGAGAAACTTATGACGAAAATTAAAGAAGTTTCAACGACTCATAATACTTCCAATCGATATTTATATTACTATTCCATTGCACCAAGTATTTATGATGAAACGACAGTTAATTTAAAAGAGTCAGGCATTACTGGATTAACTGGAGAACATCGTGTCGTTGTTGAGAAGCCATTTGGTTATAGTTTAGAATCAGCCAAAGAATATTATCAAATATTAAAAAAATCATTTAATGATGAAGAAATATTTTTAATTGATCACTTCCCAGGAATGGATTTTGTTCAAAACATACTGGCAACTCGATTCTACAATCCATTTATTGAAGGTATTTGGAATAATAAATTTATTGAGAACATTCAAATTAACTTACCGGAACGGCTTGAAGTTGGAGACCGTGGGGCATTTTATGATGAGAATGGTGCGTTGTTAGATATGTTCCAAAATCATATACTGCAAATACTTTCATTCATTATTATGGATTTGCCTGAGGAGTTAGAAAAAGATGCGATACATAGTGAGAAGCACGCAGCCTTAAGTCAAATACCAACATATTCGAAAGAGGAAGTGAAAGAGTTTGTTGTTAGAGGTCAATACTCAGCAGATGCTGAAGGGGAATATAACCATTACCGCGATGAACCAGATGTAGCGAAAGATAGTAGTACGGAAACATACATTGCGATTCAATTATCTGTCGATAATGAGCGTTGGGAGGGTGTTCCTATTTACGTTCGTACAGGAAAAGCGTTAGTTGAACAATTTTCTTCGGTTGATATTATATTGAAAGAGAGAAATGGTGATTCTAACGATACACCAAGTAGGCTCACTTTTTATATTGAACCTGGTAAAGGTTTGGCAATGGTTTTAAACCAGAAAGATATTGAAGCAAATATGGAACCAATCACGACATTTATTGGTCCAGACCAAAATACTTTCGGGAAAGGGTATGTTCCAACACCTTATGAAAACTTATTACATGATGCATTAGAAGGGGACAATACGTTGTTTAGTTCTTGGGAAGAAGTGCAAGAACAATGGCGTATTACCGATGCCATTAAAGAGGCATGGAATGATATGTCAGATCCTGACTTTCCTAATTATCAAGCAACGTCCTTTGGACCAAGTAGTGCGGATCGATTATTAACAAGAAATAATCATGAATGGATTAAACGCGTAAATATAAAAGAGTAGTACACAAAAAAGAGCGCCTGACCTAAGTCAGACGCTCTTTTAAATTGCAAAATTTAGCTTATTCAGGAACTACGTTAATTGGGATTTCATCGATCGTACCATAGTACCAATCAATTTCGTCTCCTGCTTCTAATGTTTGAGAAACAACACCAAGTTGTGCGTATTCTCCATTGTATACGTAAGTCCATGTATTACCTACAGTATAGTCATTTTCGTAGCCTTCAATTGAATCAACAACACCTTCAGTTTCGTTGAAGTTAAATGTTAATTCTTCGTTTGATTCTAGTGCTTCTAAAACGCTTAATCCTTCAGCATCTTCAACTGAGAATTCAGCGATTGGCGCTTCTTCACCTGTTACGTAAAATGCAAATGTCGCTGCTGTTTCGCTAGCTTCTTCTGTATCTTCAGTTGCCGATTCGCCTTCTTCGGTCGTACCTTCACCATTGTCAGATGCTGCTGCGTCTGATTCTTCAGAACCTTGTTCTTCGCCTGATTCTTCAGTTGCTTCGCTTTCTGCGTCCCCAGAAGTACTTTCAGTTGACTCTGTAGATTCTGTTGATACTTGTTCAGTTGACTCAGCTGGAGCACTCTCTGCTGGCTGTTCTTCAGTCGAACTTTGACAAGCTACTAGTAGCAATGCTAAAGTCGGTAGAGTAATTAATTTGATAAATTTTTTCATAAAACTGCCTCCTTACGTTAATATGTTATAGGTATAAATTATCAGTAAAACGGCATAAAGTCAAATGATTCGCAGTTTCAACACACTTTGTTTATAATTGGCTTATTAAGAATAAAGCGTGAATTTTTTAAGAAGTACAAGGAGATTATATATAATGTCATACAAAATTACACAATCTGCTGAGGAAACGAAACAAATCGCAGCAGAGTTAGCGCAATTGATGGAACCGGGTAAAGTTATTAGCTTGAAGGGAAACCTGGGAAGTGGTAAAACCACTTTTTCTCAAGGGTTTGCGAAAGCTTTAGGAATTAAAAGAGCGGTGAAAAGTCCAACTTATACCATAGTAAAGCAGTACCCCCTAGATGATCAAGGGAAGCTTTTTAATCATATTGATGCCTATCGCCTCGAAGAAGGTGGAGCTGAATCGATTGACTTGGAAAGTTTTATAGACGATGATACGATAACATTAATAGAGTGGGCAGAATTTGTCATTGATTATATGCCAGAAACTTATTTGGAAATTGAATTAGAAGCAGTTGACAATGATGAACGTAAAATACAAGTGCGAACCGTAGGTCAAAGTGATGACTACGACCAATTAAGGAAAGAATGGACTCAGGACTGGAAAGGATTGTGATTGTGTGAGTAATTACAACAAATACGTACATGAAGCAGAAGATGAGCCAATCGAAACAATCATTAGAGTAGCAGAGCCAATCGATGCAAAGGCAATACTAGGCTTATTAAGACATGTAGGGAAAGACACCCCGTATTTGTCGGTTGGTCCAGAAGGGGCGAATATGTCCGTGGATCAGCAAGTAGAATTAATTACGAGATACAATGAATCAAATAATAACATTATGTTAGTAGCAGAATCAGATGATCAAATTGTCGGAATGGCTACAGTTGCTGTGATTGATAATAATCGTCAAAGCCATGTGGCTGAAGTTGGCGTCAGTATTATTAAAGAATATTGGGGTTACGGCATAGGATCAATTCTCACTGAAGAAATGATTCAATTTGCAAGCTACGCAGATATTAAAGTGCTAACCTTGGAAGTAGTAACAAAAAATATCCGAGCAATTAAATTATATGAGAAATATGGTTTTGAAATAGTTGGAACACTATCGAAACGTTTAAGAAATGATTTTCACTATTATGATACTTATGTCATGGAACGGTTGATTGATTAATATTCAAAGAGTTTCTCATCATAGATTTACTTTACTTTTTAAACATAATTAATTAGAATAGATAAGTATTGATTATGAAAGAAAGGTCGAGTTATGGACTATAAGCTATTAAAAGAAGCTCACCCTAATTTAAATATAAAATTTAACCACGCACTGTCAGATTACAGTTATACTAAAACTGGCGGCGAAGCGGATGTTATTGCATTTCCGAAATCAAAAGATGAAGTGAAACAAATTATTGATTGGGCAAAGGAATTTGATGCCCCGTTAACAATTCTAGGTAACCTCAGTAATTTAATCGTTAAAGACGGCGGCATACGCGGTATTGTCATGATTTTAACAGATATGAATGCAATCTCAGTCGATGGTCATTATATTTATGCAGAGAGTGGCGCAGGTATTATTGAAGTAAGTCGTGAGGCCTATCGCCATTCATTAACTGGCTTAGAATTCGCTTGTGGAATTCCAGGTAGTGTTGGTGGCGCGGTATTTATGAACGCGGGTGCTTACGAAGGTGAGATAACGGATATTAATGTAAAGATTGAGGCAATCAATCGCGAAGGACAATTTTTAACTTATACGAATGAAGATGCAGAATTTGCCTATCGTCATAGTATTTTTCAAGAGAATGATAACATTATCTTAGGCGTATCCTTTGAACTTCAACCTGGAGATCAAGAGGCTATCAAAGAAAAAATGGATCATTTAACTGAATTACGTGAATCGAAGCAACCTTTAGAGTACCCATCATGTGGAAGTGTATTTAAACGCCCCGTAGGTTACTATACAGGAAAGTTAATTCAAGATGCTGGTTTACAAGGACATCGAATTGGTGGTGCTGAGATATCTCGTAAGCATGCTGGATTCATCATTAACGTAGGTGGAGCCACAGCAACAGATTATGTTGAGATGATTGAATACATCCAAGAGACAATCTGGAATTTAAATTCAGTTAGACTTGAAACCGAAGTTCGAATTATTGGACGGGAAGCAGAATAATTGAATGAGATATACTGAAACCAACCTAACACATTCTGTAAAAGAATTGCTTAGGTTGGTTTTTTTGTAAATAATATAAAAAGATAGATGGGGGTTAATAGTTATGCAAGAGAGAAAAGTTTATATATTATCAATTAAAAGAACCGCAGTAGGAAGTTTTCTAGGGAGTTTATCTGATTTATCACCCGCTGAGCTTGGCTCAAAATTACTAGAAAAGATGTTAGAAGAAGACACGATCGTCAAAGACAAGGTGGATGAAGTAATCATCGGGAATATCTTAAGTGCAGGTCATGGCCAAAATATTGCCCGACAAGTTTCTGTTAACGCAGGCATTTCAATCAATGTACCAGCTTATGGGGTGAATATGTTGTGTGGGAGTGGTCTAAAAGCCATTAATGAAGCATATAACCATGTCAAACTAGGTGATGCGGACTGTATTATTGCCGGTGGAGTGGAGTCGATGAGCCAAGCTAAATTCGCAACGAGAGGCAACATTCGAAAAGGAAATAAAATGGGTGCCTTTTCTTTAGAAGACACGATGTTAACAGATGGATTAACAGATGCCTTTTCAGGAATTCATATGGGAATAACCGCTGAGAATATTGCAAGTAAATTTGAAATCACTCGTGAAGAACAAGATGAATTTTCCATGAATACGCAAGAAAAAGCAAGACTCGCTCAAAAAGAGGGGAAATTCAAAGATGAAATTGTACCAATAACAGTTCAACAACGTCGTCAAGCAGTCGTATTTGAAGAAGATGAATACATCAATCATTCAACAAATTTAGAAAAGTTAAATAACTTGCGTCCGGCTTTCGATAAAGAAGGGTCAGTCACTGCAGGGAACGCATCAGGAATCAATGACGGGGCAGCTTTTGCTTTTGTAGTATCAGATGCATTCGTTAAAGAACACAACTTAGAACCATTAGTTGAAGTGTTAGGCTTTGGCCAAAGTGGGGTTGATCCAAAAAATATGGGAATTGGACCAGTTAAAGCAATCAATAGTGTCATGAAGAAGACGGGTTTAAGCTTAGAACAGTTTGAAGTTATTGAATTGAATGAAGCTTTTGCATCACAATCGATCGGTGTTATGAAAGAATTGACTAAAGATACGAGCTTAACTTATGAAGCACTCGCGGCTAAAGTAAACCCCAATGGTGGTGCGATTGCCATTGGACATCCGATTGGAGCTTCAGGAGCTCGAATAAGTGCCACCTTGATACATGAAATGAAACGCACTGAGTCCGAATATGGACTGGCATCTTTATGTATCGGGGGCGGCATGGGAATTAGTATGGCAGTTAAGAACGTGTAAACAGACCAAAAATGGTCCATATTATATAAAACATCTGAGAAACTCAACAATTCTAGTAAACATTTACCTAGAGTTGTTGAGTTTTTTTGTAAAGGATTATAAACGCTAATATATCAAGCTTTATAGCAAATTAAAAAAAGTAGAATATTGGGAAAAATAATTGTGTCTTACTTAAACACCGTGTGCTATAATTTCATCTCGAAAGACTAATTTTCTTTCAAATCGGTTTCAAAGGAGTCAATAATGACAAAAATTTATGCAGAGGAGAATGTGCATATGGTAAAACAAGATTATAGTGTCGAGTTGCATGGAGTAACAAAATCCTTCGACAATACACAAGTGTTAAAATCCATTGATATGGAATTAGAGAAAGGTAAATTTTATACTTTATTAGGTCCGTCAGGATGTGGTAAAACAACGATTCTACGTATTATTGCTGGTTTTACAAAGGCATCATCAGGCCAAGTCTTAATCGATGGTACTGAAGTTACGAGAGTTGCAGCAAATCAGCGGAAGGTTAACACTGTTTTTCAAGATTATGCACTTTTCCCGCATATGAATATCTTTGATAACATCGCTTTTGGCTTGTCTGTCAAAGGAGTCGATAAAGCGACGATTAAGGAGAAAGTTTCAGAAATGTTACGTTTAGTGCGCTTAGAAGGGTTTGAAGAGCGTTACATTGATGCGTTGTCAGGTGGACAAAAGCAACGTGTAGCGATTGCGAGAGCATTGATCAATGAACCAGATGTTCTTTTATTAGATGAACCCTTGTCTGCGTTAGATTTAAAGTTAAGAACAGACATGCAATATGAATTGCGCGAATTACAAAGACGTTTAGGAATAACGTTTGTCTTTGTTACTCACGATCAAGAAGAAGCTCTAGCTATGTCGGATTGGATTTATGTCTTAAATAACGGTGAAATTGTTCAATCAGGAACACCCGTCGATATTTATGATGAGCCGATTAACCATTATGTCGCAGACTTTATTGGTGAGAGTAATATTGTAGCTGCGAAGATGATCGAAGATTATCGGGTTGAATTTGTCGGTCATACGTTTGACTGTGAAGATGGTGGGATACCAAGTGGTGAAGCGGTAGAGGTTGTTATTCGCCCCGAAGACGTTGAAATTACGTCACCTGAAGCAGGTCAATTGATTGCTAAAGTAGATACGCAATTATTCCGTGGTGTCTTTAACGAAGTCATTGCTTACGACGAAGATAATAATGAATGGATGATTCATACAACTAAAAAAGTTGAAACTGGTTCTCGAATCGGATTGCGATTCGGTCCAAGCGATATTCACGTGATGCGTTTCAACGAATCTGAAGAAGATTTCGATGCCCGTTTAGAACAGTATGAAGACTAGAGGTGGGCAATGAATACGAAAAAACATCATTTATTAGCGATACCGTATTACTTATGGATTATATTGTTTGTCATTGCACCGATTCTTTTATTATTGTATCGGTCATTCTTTAATATCGCCGGTCAGTTTACTTTTGATAATTATATTCATTATTTTACGAATCGAAATTATTTAGTTATGACTGCTAGCTCATTTTTATATGCTTTTTTAGTCACATTGGTCACACTGGTTATTGCGTATCCAATGGCGTATTTTTTAACAAAGACCAAGCGTAAAGATTTGTGGCTATTGTTGATTATCTTACCTACGTGGATAAATTTATTACTTAAAATCTATGCATTTATTGGGATTTTAAGTCAAACAGGACCAATCAATTCATTTTTAACGAATTTAGGTTTTGAATCACAACAGTTATTATTTACGAATATTGCCTTTTTATTAGTGGCAGCCTATATTGAATTACCGTTTATGTTGTTGCCAATCTTTAATTCGATTGATGAGATACCACATTCACTGATTGAAGCAAGTACGGACTTAGGGTCAAGTGAATGGGTGACAGTGAGACGAGTAGTGATGCCATTATCGATGCGTGGAGTGAGAAGTGGGGTTCAAGCAGTATTTATCCCTTCTCTATCTTTATTCATGTTAACGCGTTTAATCGGTGGGAATCGAGTCATTACCTTAGGAACAGCAGTGGAACAGCATTTCTTAGTGACCCAAAACTGGGGAATGGGTGCCACGATTGGTGTTGTCTTAATGGTTTCAATGGTATTAGTTATGTTCCTTACTCGTAGCCGTAACGATCAAGGAGGTGCAAGTAATGACTAAAGGGAAGTTTAAATGGTCTAACTTATATATTATCTTAGTATTTATTATTTTGTACTTACCAATTGGGTATTTAATTGCGTATTCTTTCAATAGTGGTGGGAATATGTCTGATTTTACAGGCTTTACTTTAGAACATTATCAGACATTATTTGCTGATCAGCGGTTATTATCATTTATCATGAATACGTTTATCATTGCCTTACTGTCAGCGACGATTGCGACAGCGATTGGAACTTTTGGGGCGATTGCCATTTATTATGCGCGCGTGAATAGTCAGCGGCAATTTTTATTGAATACGAATAATGTCTTGATGGTCACACCAGATGTTATGATGGGGGCAAGTTTCTTAATATTATTCTCTAGTATATTGCCACTTCGTTTAGGTTTTTGGAGTGTCCTTTTGGCTCACGTAGCTTTTAGTATTCCAATTGTTGTGTTAATGATTTTACCTCGTTTATATGAGATGAATCCGAACATGATTACTGCGGCCCAAGATTTAGGGGCGACGCATTGGCAAATATTATCACGTGTCGTTATACCAAGTATTGTTCGTGGTATTGTATCTGGTTTCTTTATGGCTTTTACCTATTCACTCGATGATTTCGCGGTAACATTCTTCGTTACTGGGAACGGCTTTAGTACTGTTTCGATCGAAGTGTATTCAAGAGCGCGAACAGGTATTAGTTTAGAAATTAATGCTTTAAGTACATTAATGTTTGTACTCGCGTTAGCTTTAGTCTTTGGTTATTATCAAATCCAAACGAGCGATCAAAGACGTATTCGTAAACAAGCCAATAAAAAAGTAGGTGGTCTGCGATGAAACAATTAATGACCATGTTAGTAGGAATTTTACTGATTGTTGCTGTGTTATTTGGTTTTAGACATCAGTTAGAAAGTAGTTTAGGACTGACAGATGGCAATACGATTGTCTTTTATAACTGGGGAGATTACATTGACCCAGAATTATTGACTCAGTTTGAGGAAGAGACAGGTTATTCGGTTATCTATGAAACCTTTGATTCGAATGAAGCGATGATGACGAAGATTGAACAAGGCGGAACACGTTATGATGTAGCAGTTCCTAGTGAGTATATGATTGAACAAATGATTGAAGCAGACTTGTTACAAGAGATTGATCATTCATTGTTACCTAACTTAGAGAACATTAATCCGCGGTTCTTGGATTTAGAGTTTGATCCGAATAACCGTTTTTCGATTCCGTATTTTTGGGGAACATTAGGTATTATCTACAATACGAATTATGTTGATGAAAGTGAAGTTCAACAGTGGAATGATTTGTGGAATCCGAAGTTCCGAAATAATATTATGATTTATGATGGGGCGAGGGAAGTCTTAGGAATTGGCTTACAATCACTGGGCTATTCATTAAATGAAACAGATAGTACAAGATTAAGAGAAGCAACGAACAAGATGAAAACTTTGATGCCAAATATATTAGCCCTTGTTGCAGATGAGATGAAGATGCATCTTGGTAACGAAGAAGCGATGATTGGGGTGACGTTCTCTGGAGAAGCGTCCATGGCAATCTGGGAGAATCCAGAACTTGCCTATGTCCTACCGGAAGAAGGGTCAAACCTTTGGTTTGATAATATTGTGATACCGCATAATGCGCAAAATGTTGAAGGGGCGCATGCCTTAATTGACTTCTTACTTCGACCGGAAGTGGCAGCACAAAATGCTGATTACGTCGGTTATTCAACACCGAATGAAGCGGCGATGGCTTTAATGGATCCAGAAGTCATTTCGGATGAAGCTTTTTATCCAAGTGAAGATGCATTAGATAAATTGGAAGTATATCGCGGATTAGGGCAAGAGAAATTAATTGAATATAATGATTTATTCTTAGAAGTGAAGATCGAACCAAGAGACTAAACGGTTTTCCAATAAAAAATAAGAGGATTGATAGATGGTGAGTTATTAGACTTTTCCATTTATTCAATCCTCTTTTGTTGTTATTTAATATATTTGTAATCTTAAAGGAGAGGTGGATTTTATAATGAACTTAGCCACCTATAAAAAGGCATAAAAAAATACGCCCTGTGAATTTTCATGTTATATTGAAGTTACGACAACTCTCAATAGACAAGGATGAATTCACATGACGCAAACTAATTCTAACACAAATGTCCGTAAAGGAAAACACCTGACCGACGGCGAACGTTATCAAATCCAGATTTTATTAAAGGAAGGCTACTCCCATCGCCATATCGGCCGTGTTTTAGGCCGCAATCATCAAACCATCAATAATGAAGTCAAGCGAGGCACTGTGAGCCAAATCAATCGCGTGACGTCTAACGGTAAGGATTATACTTACTCCGATGACCTTTATTTTGCCGATGCTGGTCAAGCCTATTATGATGAACAGCGTTTGAAGAGTGGTCGCCAGCCTAAATGGCTTCAAGCCAGCCTTTTTATGGAATGGGCTGATCAAAAGATGTTAGAAGAGAAATGGTCCCCCGACGCCGTTGTTCAAAGAGCGCGCAAAGATGGCCTCTTTGAGGACGCCCTCATTCCGTGTACAACCACCCTCTATGATTGGATTGATCGCGGGGTGATGCGGACTAAAAACATGGATTTACTTGAGAAATTGTCTCGCAAATCAACGCCCAAATCTCAAGGCCATCGTCAAAACAAGCGCATACTGGGTCCTTCCATTGACCTGCGTCCGGAGGCAATTAATGACCGGTCTGAATTTGGTCATTGGGAAA
>NZ_JBHSHQ010000073.1:0-95295 GCF_042652985.1 Ruoffia tabacinasalis
GGTCCAGTGAAAACCAACATAAGTTGATTCGGCGATTCTTTCCAAAAGGCTGTTCATTGAGGGAAATCACGAAAGAGCAATGCTTAAGAATACAACAGTGGATGAATGCCTATCCACGTCGCATCTTGGCTTATGACACACCCTATGAACGCTTTGTCCGCGCCTTCCATCAGGAACGTCAGGCAATCTAAGCATATGGAAAAGAGCTAAGTTAAATCAAAGAAAGAACAATCATAAAATTTTTTGAGACTAAGTGGCTAACTTGAACTTGAAATTTACAATCTTAAAGGAGAATCTTTACATAAAATTTACAAGAAACTTTCATTAAATTTATATTAGCTTGGTATGATAGTAGTAACAAAAGAGGAGGATGGATAATGGTGCTATTGGACAAGCTAAATATTGACATATCACAGAAAAAATTTACCAAAGCTTCATCCTTTATTATTGAACGATTTGTCGTACCTGAAGATCAAGATGGGCTTATTTTGTCATTTCAAATGGCCTATGATTACATTAACTTAATTCTAGTGTATGATAGCAATTATAATTTGAGAGCAGAGACAACTCAAATACACGAGAGACGTGTCATTAAAATTCACGAGAAGGACCTCTATACAAGCAATGAAGCTAAGGCAGGGTTAATTCCTGAGGGTGAGTGGATTATTGCTTTTGAAATCAATAATGAGGAGTTGCCTGACGTTGAATCTTTATGCACGATTGAAGTGACAGGTCATTAATATTTATTAAAATAATGAAAATCTATAAATATTCATAAATATATAACAACTAAAGTGTAGAATGAGGTTTGGAAACAAACCTCATTTTTTAAACATGAGAATAAAACAACGGACGGCATGTTATGCTTTTATATTGGCCTAAAATCCGTTACTATTAAGGGTAGTAATTTTGAACATAATCAGTGTGTATAATGAAACACACATATAAAGTAGTTTGATTGTAAGCATAAATAGAAAGAGAATCATTTTTTGTCTATCAACCTATGAATGATTTAATAAAGTATAGAAAGAAGGATAATGAATGAAACGTTTGATACAACAGTTTTTTAACTTTGCTGTTGTCGGTGGGATCTCAACACTGATTGATTTTATTGTGCTATATATTAGCTATGAAATACTGGGCATGAATTACTTAATCGGCACAGCCATCGCGTTCATTATTGCCACCGTATTTAATTATTGGGCAAGTATGCGATTTATTTTTGTTAGTAAGTTTGGAAAAGACCAACGCTATAAAGAATTTACAATCTTCTTATCACTGAGTATCGTCGGACTTATCTTGACACAGATTTTGATGTTCGTATTTGTAGAATGGTTTGGTGTGGCAGTCATGATAAGTAAGATTTTCGTCACAGGTTTTGTGATGATATTTAACTTTGTATCGCGGAAAATTCTTTTAGATGATTCGAGTTCGGATGAATCAATCGATGCGGTACAAACTGAAAAAGTTGCTGTTAAGGAGGCAAATCATTTTGACAAGTAATATTATGACAATTGTTGTTCCTTCTTATAATGAAGAGGATACGTTGGAAATTTTTATGGATGCGATTTTAGAAACTCAAAAGAAATTGCCATCTGTGTTTATAGAGACATTATTTGTAAATGATGGATCTCGTGACAATACGCTAGCGGTTATTAAGCAATTAGCTGCAAAATATCCAGAAAGAGTGAGTTACATCTCTTTCTCAAGAAACTTTGGTAAAGAAGCGGGAATTATGGCAGGTCTTGAGTATGCTAAGGGCGACTGGGTTGCTTTAATGGATGCGGACTTACAAGATCCACCTGAGATGCTCGTTGAGATGCATCGTTTAATTACAGAAGAAGACTATGATGTTGTAGGAACGAAGCGCGTAAGCCGTGAGGGTGAGCCGGCAGTGAGATCATTCTTCGCCAATTTATACTATAAGTTGAATAATGTCATCTCGGATGTCAAATTAGAAGAAGGTGTTCGAGACTATCGTTTAATGAAGCGCGAAGTTGTCGATGCTGTATTAAGCTTGCCAGAGAGAAATCGATTCTCTAAAGGGATTTTTAGTTGGGTCGGTTATAAAGTGAAGTATTTAGATTACTATAACGTTGAGCGAAGTGCCGGAGATTCTTCTTGGTCCTTTACCCAACTCATTCGATATGCCTTCGATGGCATCATCAGTTTCTCAGATGCGCCATTAACTTTTGCAAGTATACTTGGTTTAGTTATCTTTATTCTATCAAGTATTTATGGGATCTATATTATCGTTAGAACTGTACTTCTTGGAGCGACCACACCAGGTTGGCCAAGTTTAGCTGTTCTCATCGTTGGTATGGGCGGATTGCAATTGTTCTGTTTAGGCATTGTTGGTAAGTACGTCGCTAAAATCTTCAACGAAACAAAGCGTCGCCCACTCTATATTGTAAAAGAAGCTCATTCACGCAAAGAAATTGAACAATAATAAAAAACCGTCTAAATCTCAAACGCAATTCGTATAGAGATTTAGACGGTTTTATTTAATTAGTTACTACTTAAAGCATGTGCAGCCCATTCTGCATTGATTAAATGAAATTGGCCAGTTTCTGTTGTATTCACTATCTTCTTATATTTGTCTTTGGCGAATTTAAGTAAATTATCACTAAAATCAACTAAAAGTTGTTCATTAGCCGTAATGTACATAATTTTTGGTACGCCATCTTTCATATAGAAGAAGCGTGATTTAACCTCTCCATTAGGTCTTTCTTTCGCAAATAACCCATCTGTCAATAATTTAACAATTTCGACTTCGCGGTCATTATAGTGATGTTCAAATAATTGAATTTTTTCAATTAAATCAGCATGGTGTGTTACAATACGCAATTCGTAATCAGAAAGATCCACTTTCTCATCGCGAGTCACATTTTCTAAAAGTGTACTCAATTGATTTTGTTTGTTTTTTAAGTTTGGTACTAAAAAGACCATAAACTTTTTAATGGGATCATGATATAAGAATTCTGTTTCGATTTGTCTGCGTGCACCACAATTACTACATTCAAAATATTGTAGTTGGCCATTTAATAAGTCTTTTTTCAAGTTTGGCTGTAATTTAGAATTTACACGTGTTTCTACTTCTTGTGAAGCGGGCGTTTCACACACAGGGCATTTAATTTTAACTACTTGTTTCATTGAATCCTCCTAGAAGCTGTTCTATTGATATAGTCAATACATTCATTATAACAAAAATAGATAATTTATACGATATCAAAGGTAACAAGTATTCATGAGTATGCTATAATTTAATTGATAGGGCTACCAAAGTGAATGGGAGCTCAAATATGAGAGAAGATAAGGTGGATGACAAATGTCTTTAGGTAAAGAAGCTGTTGGACGAAAAGCAGCAGATTATGTGGAAGATGGGATGGTAGTTGGCTTTGGTACAGGATCAACTGCATATTTCTTTATAGATGAAGTAGGAAAAAGAATACAAGCTGGCGAATTGAAACATATCGTTGGAGTTGCGACGTCACGTCAGACTTTAACACAGATGCAATCTTTAGGCATTGAGAGTCGTTCGCTAGATGATGTGAACTTTATTGATTTACTTGTTGATGGTGCTGATGAGACGACCCGTGATTTTAACGGTATTAAAGGTGGGGGCGGTGCATTACTCCATGAGAAAATTGTGGCCCAAAACAGTCGACGTATTATTTGGATTGTTACGGAAGATAAATTAGTCGACACTTTAGGTAAATTCCCGCTACCTGTCGAAATTGTTCAATTTGGTAGTTGGAAGTTATTCCGTACATTCGATCAATCAGGCATGAATCCAACATTTAGAAAATCAGGCCAAGATACATTATTTATTACAGATTCTGGTAATTATATTATTGATTTAAATTTAGATGTCATTCAAAACCCTCATCAATTAGCATTTGAATTAAGTAATATGGTTGGGGTCGTTGAACATGGTTTATTTTTAAATTATCCTGATGTCATTCTATCGAGTGATGCTGAAGGAAATGTACAAGAAATTACACGAAGTAAATAATATTGGAAGTGGAGGCAAGTTATGAGAGTTGTTGATATCATTGAGAAAAAACAAATGGGTGAAGAGTTAAGCGAAGCGGAAATTCGCTTTATGGTGGAAGGTTTGACTGATGAGTCTATCCCGGATTATCAATTGAGTGCTTGGATGATGGCAATATACTTCCAAGGTATGAATGAAAAAGAAGCCAGTCATTTAACTATGGCTATGGTTGAAAGTGGAGATCAGATTGATTTATCTGGAATTGATGGCGTTAAAGTTGATAAGCATTCAACGGGTGGAGTAGGAGACACAACAACGATTGTCCTTGCGCCATTAGTTGCGAGTGCAGGTGTTCCCGTTGCTAAGATGAGTGGACGGGGTCTAGGCCATACCGGTGGAACCTTAGATAAATTTGAAGCCATTGAAGGCTTTAAGATTGAAGTACCAATTGAGAAATTTATCGAACTAGTGAACAAGAATAAAGTGGCGGTTGTTGGACAAACTGGTAACTTAGCACCCGCAGATAAGAAAATGTACTCATTACGTGATGTGACAAGTACTGTTCAATCGATTCCGTTAATTGCGAGTTCAATTATGAGTAAGAAAATTGCCTCAGGTGCCGATGCGATTGTATTGGATGTTAAAGTGGGTGACGGTGCGTTCATGAAGACTGTTGATGATGCGCGTCAATTAGCTAAAACAATGGTCCAAATCGGTGAACAAGTGAACCGTAAGACTTTAGCGGTTATCTCTGATATGAGTCAACCTCTGGGTTTTGCTGTTGGGAATGCATTAGAAATTCAAGAAGCAATTGATACTTTAAGAGGCGAAGGACCTAGCGACTTAACTGAGTTATGTCTAGTCTTAGGAAGCCAAATGTTAATGGCTGCGAATAAATTTGAAAGCTTAGAAGAAGGTAAAGCCTTATTACAAGAAAAAATCGACAATGGAGAAGCATTAGAAATACTCCGTCAATTTATTAAACATCAAGGTGGTAACCCAGCGGTTGTTGATGATCCAAGTTTACTGCCGCAAGCGAAATATCAAACTGAAATTAAAGCAGACCGTGATGGTGTGCTTAGTGATTGGACAGCACATGAAGTCGGAGTAGCTTGTAGTCTACTTGGAGCAGGTCGCGAGAAATATACAGATGATATCGATCCTGCTGTGGGTGTGGTTCTTAAGGCGAAAGTTGGGGATACAGTCAAAAAAGGTGACCCAATTGTTGTCATTCACTCGAATACAGAAGATATTTCTGAGGTCGAAGAGAAGTTAACGAACGCCTTTAAAATAAGTGACCATAGCGAACCCATTCAATTAATTGTGGATACCATTAACCATGCTTAGAAAATAACAAAAATCCCATTGTCTCAGTGAAGAGGCAATGGGATTTTTTAACGTCTTGCGAGGTATTTATAATCAATCTTACGTAATTCAGCGTATTCACGCAGTGGACCGCTGAGTAATAATTGAGTTTCTTGTAGTTCTTGGATGTTATGACAGTTGAGTAATAGGAGCATATGTTTGATCGCTTTCTCCCAATCTAGAACGATTTGTGTAGCAGTATCGACACCTTCTAAGTGGACTGTCTGAAGTAATTTACCAGATAGGCCAGTTGCTTTAGCTCCAAGCGCAAGTGCTTTTACGATATCGTAAAAGCTTCTGACTCCACCACTGGCAAGAATATTCACTTCTTTTTGTAAGGAAAGTGATTCTAATAAAGATTCAGGAGTTGTTTGTCCCCATTCGCCTAGGAGGCTGAAATCAATCGTATCACGGCGGTCATTTTCGATATTAACGAAGTTTGTGCCACCTCGCCCACTGACATCGATGTTTTTAACACCTAGTGAAATTAATTCTTCCATGGTTTCTTTACTCATTCCAAAACCAACTTCTTTAACAATCACTGGAACGTCTAAACCTTCAACAATTTGTTGAATATTTTCTTTCCAAGTTGAGAAATCACGGTCACCTTCAGGCATGACAACTTCTTGGGGTGTATTCAGATGGATTTGTAAGGCATTTGCTTCTAATAAGTCAACGGCGCGTTTAGCGTTTTCCAAGTCATGATGTGCACCTAAGTTTGCCATAACAAAACCATTCGGATTATTTTTACGAATAATCGTAAACGAATCTCTGACTTCAGGTTCTTTCAAAGCGACGCTGACTGAACCTGATGCCATCGCTAAGCCTGTCTCATGCGCAAGTTTTGATAGTGAATCATTGAATTGTTTCGTATAGGTTGAACCACCGGTCATTCCATTGATATAGAAAGGAAAACGGTGTGTCGTATTTGCCCATTGAGTTGAGGTATCTATTTGGTCAAATTTCACCTCGCTGAATGAATGATGCATAAAGCGAATATCATCAAACGCAGATGTTTGTAATTTACTTTGTTGTTCTAATGCCAAGTTCACATGATCATCTTTTCGTTGTTGAGCAAGTGAAGGTTGATTTTTTTTTGTCATAATTGCCTCCGATACTATGTTGTTTCCGTAGAGAAGGGGGAGTCACTTGCAGTGGTAAAGATACAATATCATCCAATTCCCAATCTTTAATTAAAGTCTCTGTCTCGATATCTTTATGGCCAATAGCAATGCCGCAATCTCCACCACCAGCCCCAGAGGACTTAGCAATGTATGAGTGAGGAAGTGCTGTTTCAATAAATTGAGTCAGTTCATTCGTTTCGATGTTTAGTTGATAGGTATGACTCAATTCTAAGAGTAATTGACGATATACTTGAATCTCATCTTGAATGACAGTTAAGTTCTTTTCTTGAAAGCCAATTCGCATGCGTTCAACCGATGCTTTTGCATTCTTTAAGAATGCTTTGAATTGGTCATCAGCTTGATTTAATCGATCAAGTAATTGCCCAACTAAGTTCTCAGTGGAAGCAGGGGATTGCGTCCACCCAATCAATAAAGCTAATTCATCCGGAACACTTAAGGACTCAATAACTAGGTCTGGCCAATCCTTTAACAGCAATGAAGCTACCGGTGTGTTTGCGTGAACCATCTCTTTCAGCCACTGACGGTCAAAAGATTGATAATAAACCCAGCCACCTGTCGTAATTGTTGCGATATCAGCCAAACTACCATTTGATTTCGATAAAGTCAACGCAATCGCAGCCAGTTTAAAGATAGTCACATGGTCTAATGCTTGTACACCATGATAAGCTAATATGCCTTTAATCGTCGCCACGACAATCGCGCCACTTGAGCCTAAACCGAATTTTAACCCATCTTTATTAATTAACTCTGAATTAAATTGAATATTATAATTTAAAAGTGGTACTTTTAAGCTTTTTAAAAGTGATTCAGTTACACGAATCGCATTAATACAATAATGCCAACCTGAGGCAGTGTTCGCAGAAACTTGGAAGTTACCATCTTGTCGAACATAATTCAAGGGGCCTAATTCAGATAAATTCGTCCTTATCACTCCGCCTTCAGGAAGGTCACTCGCTGTAACTTGAGCAGTTAAAAACTGATCCACAGCAATAATAATAGCCGGTTGTGTCGGGAATAAAATCGCATATTCACCCGTTATAAATAATTTCCCTGGTACTTTAACGGTACTAGATTCATTGAAGGACGTTCGATTGAAAAGATCCTGTATCGATGTTTGTGTTGACAATATCTACACTCCTAACTAATCTTATGCGGGGCTTTCCCAGGTCCAGTAATGACTAGACGGTCACTTGAAAAATGTTTTTCAAATGCTTTTTTAATTTCTTCAGCCTGACTTAAACGGCAAAGTACTTTCACATTAGGCCCAGCATCCATTGTAAAGTAACAAGGAATGCCAGCTTCACGAAGTTCTCTGACGATGTTCATTGCAGTCAGAGATTCAGGTTCCCAATAAGTCATACTTGGATCAGCAGCAATAATCGTCGCATGCATCTTCATCGCATTATGTTCTGCGATTTGTCCAATCGTCGGAAAATCTCTATTCTCAATGGCAGGAATGATTGCTTCCAAATCTTCAGCCACTGTTTCCGGCCAAAGTTTGTAGAAAGGAGAAGTTTCGATAGTATGTTCCATTCCGACACGACTACTAATTTTCTTTTGTTCTTTATTAATCATAACAACAAGCATACCAATATCCCAATCAGCCTCATCAATCATCTCAGCAAAACTTGAATCCGATTCGTTCCCAATTCCTTTATGCCAAACGGTAAAGCCACCAAATAAACTACGAGTAGCACTTCCAGAACCACGACGAGCGTAGGTAGACAGTTCTTTATTCGATAGATTTGTCTCAAATAAATCATTACAGGCACTAGCTAAAGCTGCAAAAGCCGATGCCGAAGAGGCAAGACCGGCTGCAGTTGGAACATGATTGGTACTGTTTACGTGTACTGGTCGATGTATACCAGATAAATCTCTGAACATATTAATAAAACGCGATACTTTCTCGATCGCGTTAATGTCTTGTATTTGACCATCTAAGGTAAAGGTATCCTCATTGGATTGAGAATTCCATTCTAAAGTTGTTTCTGTATAAAATTGATCAAGCGTCAAAGAAAGACTGCTTGTCACGGGAAGGAATAATTCTTTGTTTCGTTTTCCCCAATACTTAATTAAAGCAATGTTAGTATAAGCACGATACGTTGTTGTATCCATTTGTTTATGTTGCATTATAAACCTCACCTTATATAGTTTTTAAATCTAATGACCAAGTTTTTGTTGCGCCCGCATCCATCATTGCTTGTTGAATCAAATCGGCTTCGACTTTAGTTTGAGCTAGGGCGATCACACAACCACCTAAACCTCCACCTGTAAGCTTAGCACCTAGGGCACCAGCTATCCAAGCTGCATTAACGATCCGGTCTATATGGGCATTTGAAATCTCTAATTGATTGAGATAGTAATGGTTATATGTCATCAAGCGACCTAATTCATTGATATCTTTCGCTTGAATCGCTTCAACAGATTGTTGGACAAAGCCACCAATGGCTCTCATCACAGTTCTAATAAAATCTGGTTTCGATTCTTTTAATTGCCTCACCTTACTAACGGCAGTTTTCGTCTGACCTGGCATATCACTGTCAGCTACAACCAAGTAAGCATCTAGATTAATTTGAATCGTTTTTGCTGTTTGACTTTTACGGTAAATAACCGGTAAATTTGTACTCGCTAAAAGAGTATCTAAGCCACTTGTTGATTCATGGGCGATGACCTCAGCTTGGTTCACAATAAAGTTCAGCTGATAATCAGATATTTCTTGCTTGTAGAAATCACATAAAGCACGAACAAGTGCCACACTTACAGCCGCTGACGACCCCATACCACGCCCTGAAGGAATCGAACTATCGATGGTAATATCCATAGGCGTATTCGCTAATTTAAAGCTACTCAGAGTCACTTCAATGGCTTGCTTAAGGTTATCTAAAGATTCCGGCGCATCTTCTATAATGCCATCATAATATGAACTATGAATGTAAGTATGATTAGATTTAGAAGGAGTGATCGTCACAGTCACATTGGCCGAATTAAAAGGTAATGCAATCGCAGGGTAGTCGTAGACAACCGCATGCTCTCCCATCAATATAATCTTACTATGAGCCTTACCTATACCAATAAGTTGTTTCGCATTTGAAGTCATTAATTTAGATTGATAATTATGTCGCTTTGATATGTCCATTTTCTACCTCCCATCACTTTTTTTATTTATATAAAATATTATTATTATATCACATTATTATTTTACATAAATACTATTAGAATACAACCTTTAGTAAGCATTTCCATAAGGAATAGTGTTAAAAAAAGTGACTAATTCTATATATTTTAATTAAATGTATCTATAAAAATATCGAATGAGATAAGCTAAAACCCGAACATTCACTCGAATTTCTAGTTTATTTATCGGAGTTTTATTGTGTATTACTTTTAACCGTGGTAAAATTCTAAAATTAATACACTAAGAAATTCAATCGTATTGATAATTTAATTATATAATATTCAACAGTTTTTGCAATAAATCGTCCCGAAGCTTTAATCATCACGCTTTTTTTGAGTGGATAATTAGAAGTTATAGTCGTTGTTAGTAAAATTTATGAAAATGGTTTCTTTCAAGCCTTTAAACTATTCCTGGAGAGTGCTAAAATACTTATAATTAAAGTAAAGTCTAAGGAGTGGTCATTTGACTAGCGAATTATTTACACATTATTCTAGAAAAGAATGGGAACAATTTAACCAAATGAAAGGAAACCTAAAACCAATTGTAGGATTGGAAGAATTGGTTTCCTTAAACGACCGATTATCACAACAAGATGTGAAAGAAGTCTACGTCCCACTAGTTCATTATATTGATGTAATGCTTAAGAACAAAGAGGAATATGAAGTAGAACGTGATAAATTCTTTGATATTATCGGTGAGAAAAGTTCATTTGAGAATAATACATTCATGATTGGTGTATCGGGAAGTGTCGCAGTAGGAAAGAGTACTTCAGCGAGAGTACTTCAGCGCTTGCTTCAGAAATACTATCCTGAGAAGCGGATTGAATTAGTGACAACCGATGGATTTCTATACCCAAATGAAGAACTAGAACGACGTGGAATAATGAAACGGAAAGGATTCCCGGAAAGTTATGACATGCCTCGTTTACTAGAGTTTATGAGTAAGGTAAAAATTGGGGTAGAGGATGTTGAATATCCGACATATTCACATGAAATCTATGATATAGTACCAGGAGAAGTTCAAGTTATGAAGAAACCTGATATCTTAATTGTTGAAGGAATTAATGCCTTTCAACTACCGGAAAACCAACAAACGTATATGAATGAGTTTTTTGATTTTTCAATCTATATAGATGCCGATCCACTTCATATTAAAACTTGGTTTATGGACCGGTTCAAGATGCACATGGAATCAGCGAAAGATGATCCAACGAACTATTTCTATGAAATTACCAAATGGCCATCTGAAAAAGTGGAAGACTACGGGAATGAAATTTGGTATACAATTAACTTAACCAACCTTGTTCAACATATTCAACCAACAAGAGGTCGGGCTGATGTAATCTTATATAAAGGAAAAAATCATTCGATTGACAATGTTTACGTCCGTAAATATTGATTAAAAAAGGAGAATTGCATGGAAACAAATTTATTAGATATTGAGAAAATCGTTGTATTAGACTTCGGAAGTCAATACAATCAATTAATTACAAGACGTATCCGTGAATTTGGAGTATTCAGTGAATTATTACCCAATGACACAACGGCTGAAGAAATAAAAGAAATGACTGGCGTTAAAGGGATTATCCTTTCAGGAGGGCCTCATAGTGTCTATGCTCCAGGCTCATTTGATATTGATCCAGCTATTTATGATTTAGGTCTTCCAGTATTTGGAATTTGTTACGGAATGCAATTAACAACTAAATTATTTGGCGGAGAAGTTGAAGGTTCAAACAAACGTGAATATGGCCAAATGCCAATTAACATCAGTAATAATGAAGCGGGAATCTTTGAAGATTTAGAAGAAACTGAAACAGTTTTAATGAGTCATTCGGATTTAATTGCAAAAGTACCCGAAGGCTTTACTGTCACAGCAAGTAATGAAAGTACACCGATTGCTGCTTTTGAGAATACAGAGCGTCAAATTTATGGTGTTCAATTCCACCCAGAAGTGCGTGCAAGTGTTCATGGAAATGACATGTTACGTAACTTTATCTTCAATATTTGTAACGTTTCTGGAGAATGGTCAATGGAGAACTTTATTGATATTGAGATTGCTAAAGTCCGCGAACTTGTTGGAGACCGTAAAGTATTATTAGCTTTATCTGGTGGAGTCGATTCAAGTGTCGTTGGTGTGCTTTTACAAAAAGCGATCGGCGATCAATTAGTGTGTATCTTTGTCGATCATGGTCTACTACGTAAAAACGAAGGTGACCACGTAATGGCTGCCTTAGAAGAATTCGGCTTAAACATTATCCGTATTGATGCTAAAGAGAGATTCTTTTCTAAATTAGAAGGAGTAAGCGATCCAGAAGAAAAACGTAAAATTATCGGGAATGAATTTATTTATGTCTTCGATGATGAAGCAACTAAATTAGAAGGTATTGATTTCTTAGCCCAAGGAACACTTTATACAGATATTATTGAATCTGGAACAAAAACAGCTCAAACAATTAAATCTCACCACAACGTGGGAGGCTTACCAGAAGATATGCAGTTTGAATTAATTGAACCGCTAAACACTTTATTCAAAGATGAAGTCCGTGCTTTAGGTACAGCTTTAGGTATGCCAGATTCAATCGTATGGCGTCAACCATTCCCAGGACCAGGATTAGGAATTCGTGTGTTAGGTGAAATTACTGAAGAAAAAGTTGAAATCGTTCGTGAATCTGATGCAATCTTACGAGAAGAAATTGCAAAACATGGTTTAGACCGTGATATTTGGCAATACTTTACGACTTTACCAAACGTAAGAAGTGTTGGGGTTATGGGAGATGGCCGTACATACGATCATATGGTTGGAATTCGTGCAGTAACGTCGATTGACGGAATGACTAGTGAGTTTGCTCGCATTCCATGGGAAGTTTTACATGAAATTAGTAAACGAATTGTCAATGAAATCCCTCACGTTAACCGCGTAGTGTATGATGTGACAGGTAAACCACCTTCAACAATTGAGTGGGAGTAACACCAATTTTCTTGAAGAGAAAATGTTGGTGTTCCACCTGCAAAGAGTACTAGGCTTTTTCCAAGTCGAAGACGCCGGGAAAAGTCAGGACCTTACTGCTGGGAATAATAAGAATTAAATAGAATAGGCTATGGCTTAAATTCCCAAAAAAGCCAGTCACAAACAAAAAGTGTTTGTGACTGGCTTTTTTTTATGTTTATTCGCAACTCCTACGCAAATTAATTTTCGTGACTAGCAATTCTAAAATTAGATTGGAAAGTACGGTACTCATAATGACATCAATTAACTCCTCATAAACCATCAATTGGTTAATTGATTACACAATTTTTAAATATTTTCCTTAGCATAGTAGTTCTCACATTTTGTAATGATATAGAATTCATTAATCAACAGTAATTAATTCAGCCAATTTATCCGCGACACTTTCCATTGATTCTTCTATAGTACTTAATCCGCTTCGTGATCCAAGCAAAGGACTAACTTCACGTAATTCTTCAAAACTTGTATCGTGCACAATTGGGACAAGCAAGTCGCGAGCCAATAAAGCCGAAAGTTCTTTATCTGCTACCCCTTCACCTTTCACACGTTTTAGAAAAGAAGGAGTAACTAATACAATTCCAACGCGAGATTTTACTAAACCTTTATCTATTTCACGAAGTAATGATGACCCTAATAGAACATCTTTTTCACTGAACCAAACAGTTACACCTTTTGATTCAAGTATATCGTGTAACTCCTTTGCTACACCTTTACGGTCATCCCAAGCATGGCAAAGAAAAACATCTCGTAAATCAGGATGTTCTGAACGTCTTTCAACATTTTTTCGCACAGGGGAAAGTGTTCGAATTTCTGAGGGAGTATATAAAATAGTTGAACTTGGTGAAGACCACTTTGCTTTTATTTTGGTTTGTCCACCACTGTTGCTACTTCTTGAACTACTTGAATATGAAGGTGTTGACGAAAATGATGAATAAGGATTATAACTTTGGTAACTTCTACCACCACATGCTGGACAATTTGCTCTTCCACTTTCTGTGCGGTGTCCATTAACCGGCGCTGTGCATCTAGGCATATTTATATCTCCTCCTTTTTTAGAAATTATATACAGTTTTACTATGAAATCACTGTTTGTATCCTTTATTATAACAGGACTTAGCGAAAATAAAGATATTCCCTATATATTCTATACCATTGAAACAAAGTAGGGATAAAATTGTTCTAGGAGATCTGAAACTGCTTTAATGGTTGCGTTATTAGCAATTGTTTGTTGTCGTAAAAAAGATCTATAATTTATAAAATGTTGTTTCTATCTTTCTATGAACAAGTCACGTTGGAATTATCAAGGGATTATATCCTAATTTGATAAAACAATGGAATCGAAAAAGTTATCTTCAATAAATACTTCCTGTTTCCAAAACATGTGATTTTATCGAGAATCAGATGTCATTACAGCATCATTCCTTATGTGATTTAAAGCGAATGAAACAATAAAAAAATTGTGCAAAAAAATTTATAATTTCCAAGAATTTTAAAGAGTTTCTAAACTAATTTGTTGTTTCAATTCATATTTCCTATGCAAGAATAATAAAGTTAAAATATCTTATCTGAAAAGTCTTGATTAGTTCTAAGTGAGTTTTGAAGTAACACTGTAAAGAGATTACGATTATTTTCATCCATCACCTTACCAGATTTAAAGAAAAAACTAACTAATGAACAGCAATCTCTTATACAAGTATAGCAATTATTACTAATGAATCAACAACATATAGTGTGATTTAGGTTTAACAGACACAATATATAGATGATTGGCATTTGATAAATCAATCCAATTTATTATTTAATGAAAATGGTCAATTATACTCGTTCACGAGAAATATTCATCGTGATAATGAACTAATCAAACAATTAATATATGGAAAAGTTTAGAATAACTTATAGTTGGAAACCATATTTATAATTGGAGAAGTTTTATATGTTGATATCACTGAAATTTACTAGAAAATTAAATATTAAAATTATTCTAACATTCAAAATCATGTTTCATGCAGTCAAAGATGCAGAAAAAAGACTTTTAAATCTGAAATATTAGAGGATTAAAATTCAGTACAACACTTAGTAAATGCTGATTTATCTATAACGGTGCTTAATGAGAAGTGTTATTGCTAAATATGAGCAATTGATATTGGATTGTGAGATAGATTAAAGATCACTTCAATTTATTTGTAGTAGATTTAGAGGAATGACATTACATTAATTATATTTGATATCAAGAAGTCAAACTTCAGACGAAGAGGGAAAATAAAATCGATTGAATTGAAAGTAACTATTACCTGCTCCGACTCCACCACAGCTATCTTAATTTAAAACAGTAGTTTCACTTGTAATTAAATTAAAATTGGTTATAATGCCCATTTGTTGCATTTGGGTTGCGAAAATACCATGTGGGTGGTAATATATTTTATATAAGAGATAGTTTTTTAAAGAAAAAAAGTCCCGGATGCAACCAGGACTTGATTTTTCATTTGACTAGCGGGAACTAGTCAGATAAGAGACAAAGTTAGTCTTTAGAAAACCAAGACTTGAAAAACATTAGGATTATACCAGCTAACACACTTGTAACAACTCCTGTAAAAATAGTTTGTATCATAATATCACCTACCTTTCTGTTTTGGAGGTAGGTTTTATTATATCATGAAATTGCTTTAAATAATCATTGAAAAACTCTAAATATTGTGCTTTGATTTTAGAAGGACACAATATATTGTGTTTTGGGTGAAGCTATGTAGTAGCTTAATCTTATTAAATTAAGTGTTTATTATAAGGAAAATTTTTTCACTTAAAGATTACACGTGTAATCTGTTTCTGTTCTTAGAATTACTAACATCTAAGTAAAACATTTTTTAATTTACACAAGGATTGTATTATAGCTATCGATAGTTATTAGCTAAGTAGTGTTATGTTGCCTTTATGGAACAAGTAATATCAAATAAAAAGTACAGTTGACCTTATATATCATTTTAAATGAAATGTAATCATAGAAACATGATGTCAGGTATATAATCTACAATAGTTGGAAAAACAACTGAATATCCAAGCTTTATTGAATTAGAATAATAAAAAATAATCAAAATAGGCTGGATGACATGAAATTTGTCATCCAGCCTATTTTTTGTGATTCTAACCCTCATTCAACACTCTCTCCAACAACTCAGGATTATCTGTCATAATCCCATCAACGCCTTTAGCAATCAAATCACGCATAGTTCCTTCGTCATTAATCGTCCAGTAATAAACATCTAGTCCGCGTTGACGTGAGCCGTTAATGATATTTTTCTGCGTCAAGTCTAACCCATGTTGGGTCGTTGGTAGTTGGAAAGCTTGAGCATCTGTATGTGCAAGCCCATTCAGTCTTAAAATCATCTTTGTTAAATAAGAGGTTGCTTCACTGACACCGGCACCAATAGCTACTTGACCTTGAGATACTTCTTTGAAGCGTCTGTTAATCTTATGGTCGAAACTGCCTATAACGACTTTATCTTCCATATGGTACTTTTGAATTAGACGCCACATCTCTTGAATTAAGTCTTCGTAAAGCGCTGGGTCATTAGTATCTTTTAATTCAATGACAGCAGGTGTGTGAGGGAATAATAAGAATATCTCTTCGACAGTTGCTAGTTGAACACCTTGATCTTGATAAGGATAATTACCTTCTAAATCTTGGAATGTTACACCCGCATCGAACGATTTAATCTCAGTTAAAGTGAGTTGGTTAATATAGCCACTCCCATCTGTAATTCTATCGACAGTAGGGTCATGACTGGCAATGAGATATCCATCTTTGGTAATATGAACATCATACTCGAACATGTCTGCTCCGGCTTGTGCAGACCTAGCGAATGCTTCTAAGGTTTCCTCAGGTGCCAGGGCACAACCTCCGCGGTGGGCTATATTTAAGGGTCTGTCTTGTTTCTCATAATTAAAGGGTGTCGTTTTTTCTTTAGGTGGCCATGCATAGATTGCTAACCAAGTTGGAATTACTACACCCGCGATACCTAATGCTTTCTTCCATAGTGAGCTCATAGTGATCCTCCTATCATCTTGATAGATTAATTATATCAAAATTCTTATAAGATAGTTAGAAAGAAAAACACCTAAGAACATCATTGTCTCAGGTGTTTTCATTCGTAGATTAGTCTTCTAACTCAATTACTGGAAGGTCACTAATTTTGATGCCGTTGATTTCTTCTTGTTCAACGGACACATCATCACCATTAAAGTATTGAGCGGAAATCTCTGCTAAAGTGCCATCTTCTTTCATCTCAACTAAGACAGCATCAATAGCTTCTTGAAGCGCGTTTGATTCATTATTATAGACGAAGGCACTGAATGAAGGGTTGTAGAATACATTCCCAAGTTTAACACCTAAGTCGCTAAAGAAATCAATAGAAGTCTTTTGTAAGTAGTAGTCATTAGGGATGAAGTCAGTACGTCCATTCGCAACATCTAGGAAATATTGATCGTTTGTTGCGTTGTCATAAGTCACAAGTTCAGCTCCTAATTGAGCGGCTACTTGCATATAGTTGGTTGTCGCTCCACCAGCAGCTTTTTTACCAGCAAAGTCTTCAATCGATTCAATACCTGAATTATCAGATAAACGGACAACGATCGAAGTGAAACTGTATTTAATAGGTTCACCGATTAAGAAATCTTTCTCACGTTCAGCAGTGGGTTGAACTCCTTCAGCGACCAAGTCAACTTGACCTGACTTCACAGATGTTAACATTCCGTCAACACCCATCTCCATGAACTCAACTTCAAGACCTAGGCGATCAGCTACCTCACGAATTATATCAATATTATATCCAACTAATTCGTTGTCCTCATTATAATAACCACTAGGGTAGAGCGTACCTGATATGGCTGCGATGAGATGACCTCTTTCTTCTACGCGACTTAAGGAATCATCTTCTTGAGCTGAGACAGCTGTGAATTGTGTGAAGAAAAGTGAAACGATAACTAATGCACTAAAGAATTTTTTGAACATTTTTTACTCCAATCATTTTTAATTCTAAGGAGGCATGCGTTTGCTAGGGGGAGTTATCTGATCTGGCTTATATAGTCGCTCTAAGTAATCTTGTAAGAAACCATAAATAACACAGATAATCCAATAAATAATTGCAACAAGAAAGTACATGGTCATATAGTCATTATTAGCTCCACCGACAATTTTAGCTTTTTGGAAGATTTCTGGAACAGTAATCATGGCTGTCAGTGAGCTTCCTTTTACCAAGTCCAATAAGACGTTACTCAAGGCAGGAATCGCAATACGAGTGGCTTGAGGGAAAATAATTTTTCTCAAAACTTTTCGTCGATTCAATCCCAAAGACTGAGCAGCTTCCCACTGACCCTTGTCGATGCTTTCAATAGCTGAGCGAATAATCTCAGAACTGTAAGCACTGCTTGTTAGTCCAAAGCCAAGGACCGAAGCTTGAATAGCTGTCAGCATAAGATTGGCTAAAGGGAGACCAAAGTATAAAAAGAATAAGGTCACGAGTACTGGCACACCTCTGAAGAAAGAAATATAGAACCGAGCGAGGATTCTAAGTAGCCTTGATCTTGAGATTCGCATAAGGGCAAGGATTGTTCCTCCGATAAGACTCAGGATGAAACTTAACAGTGAGATAGCAATCGTATAACTAAGCCCTTCGAGTACAAAAGGGATACTTTCAAGCGCAAGTTGGGGATTAAAAATATAATCCCATCTGATATCTGATAAAATAATTTTAGTCACTGATCCTCTCCTTTGAAAAAATATAAACAATAAGTATGTTATCACTAGATTTTAATAAATACAAGTTTTTGAATTGCGTTTTCTATATATAATTGGAAGAACAAATCTGATGAAAAAAGGAGCCATCATTGACATTAAAACACTATTTTGACTATAATTAATATACTGCGTTTTAAGAATTTTCATAGATTGAAGTGAGGTTAATATGTTTGCAATATTCAAAAAATTAGCATGGTTCTTTAAACTGAGATGGAAAACCTATGCACTTGCCATAGGTGGCTTAACTACCTGTGCCATCTTATCAGCGATTATCCCATTAATTATCGGAGGTTTAGTCGATTCAATGGCAACCGGGACTATTACTTGGGACCACTTAATACAACAGACTGGATTACTCCTTGGTATTGGCTTACTTATGTATGGATTAAGATATATGTGGCGCAGTAATTTGTTTGGGAATTCAACATTGTTAGAAGCGATTATGCGTAACCGTTTGTTTGATCATTTTACTAAGATGGATCAGAAGTTTTACGGGCAATACCGTACTGGTGATTTAATGGCACATGCGACGAATGACTTAGCTGCTTTACGCTTTGTTGCTGGTGGGGGGATTATTACTTTAACTGATTCTTTATCAATCACTGTCGTGACTTTGTTTTCAATGATTTTTATTATTGACTGGCAATTGACCTTGTTTACTATTTTACCTTTCCCGTTATTGATTTTTGTTGCCCAATATTTAGGAAAATTAATTAATAAGTATTTTAGAGGGTCATTAAAAGCCTTCTCTGATATGAATGATCACGTACAAGAGAGTGTCTCCGGAATGAAAGTGATTAAAGCTTTCGGTGAAGAGGAAGAGGATTACCTAGATTTTGTTAAAGAAACGGACAATGTCGTTGAAAAGAACAAGAAAGTATTCCGAATTGATTCGGCTTATACGCCTGTCATCGATGTGATTACAGGTTTAACTTATGTATTAACGATCTTTTTTGGGACATACTTTATCCAAAATGGTCGTATTACTTTAGGAGACTTAATTGCTTACTTAAGTTATTTAGGAAATATGACTTGGCCATTATTAGCTGTCGGAAGATTAGTGAATACAATGGAGCGCGGGAATGCGAGTTATGATCGAGTAACTGATTTGCTATCTGAAAAAGCAAGTGTCGTCAATGATCCCAATCCTGTTAAAAACTTAGAATATAATGATTTAAAAGTAAATATTAATACCTTTAGTTATCCAGATTCAGATGTAGAAATTTTAAGTGATATTCACTTTAAACTGGAAGAAGGGGATACTTTAGGCATTGTTGGCCGAACAGGGTCTGGAAAGAGTTCCTTGTTTAACTTATTAGTGCGAAATTTTGATGTTGAATCTGGAGAAATCCTTATTGATAACACACCACTGAATAAGATTGATATGACAGAATTAAATGATCGAGTTGGGTATATTTCACAGAACAACTTACTTTTCTCAACGACAATCCGAGAGAACATTCGCTTCGGTCGTCCAAATATGACACAAGAAGAAGTCGAATATTATGCAAAGGTTGCAGATGTTCATGAAGACATCCTAACTTTCTCAGATGGTTACGATACCTTGGTTGGAGAACGCGGTGTGAGTTTATCTGGTGGTCAGAAGCAACGGATTTCAATCGCTCGAACATTAGCGATGAATCCAGAAATATTAATTATGGATGATGCGCTTTCCGCAGTGGATGCTAAGACAGAACAAAGGATATTAAAAAACTTACGTGAATTCCGTCAAAAAGGGATCACAATCATAGCGACTCATCGATTAAGTTCAATTATGCGTGCAGATGAGATCCTAGTCTTAGATAATGGGCATATTAGCGAACGAGGAACTCATGAGCGGTTACTCTCGTTAGAAGGTTGGTATGAAAATATGTTCCGTCAACAACAATTAGATCAGAAAATTTCAGAAAGTGGGGAAGACAATGAGTAATACGAAACAAAGAAAAACAAGCTTCTCACTAAAAGAGCAAAGGAACATATTACGTTATTTATTCTCATTTGCGAAATCTGAAACTAAATGGTTTATCTTATCTATTGTTATGATGGTTATTGCTTCTGCTTTATCAGCTTACTTACCTATTATTATTCAACAATATATTGATGAGTACTTATCGACAAGTTCAGCAACAATCCAAATTACTTTACAAGTAGCTGGAACGTACCTTGTTTTATTACTTTTAAGAATGGTCATTGTCTACGTTAAAGATTACACTTTTAAATTAGCATCCGAGCATACGGTAGCGAATATGCGAAATAATTTGTACCACAAATTAGGGAAATTAAGTTTAGATTACTTTAACAAAACACCTAATGGTGAAGTTGTCTCACGTGTGACGAATGATACCGAGACAATTAAAGAATTTTGGAATGTGTTTTTAACATTTTTCGATGGTTTTATTAATGCAACGATGATTGCGGTAGCGATGTTTTCACTTAGTGTATCGATGTCTTGGGTCTTCATGGCCTTTATCCCCGTCATATTCATCTTGATATACGTCTACCAAAAGATTAGTACTGTCATCTACCGTCGTATGCGCCAAGCGTTAAGTAAGGTGAATGCGCGCTTAAGTGAGTCAACAATGGGGATGTGGCTCATTCAACAATTCAATCAGACCCAGCGAATGAAAGAAGAATTCGATGAAGTAAACCAGGAATACTTAGTGGCTAGAACTAATATGTTCAAGATGAATGCTGTGCTATTAATGCCTGCCATTAACCTTATTGAACAAATTGTGTTGGTCATTGTCATTTGGATCTTTGCTGCGCAATTACTTTCGGGTTCAGTCGTTGATATTGGGATTATTTACGCTTTTACGTCTTATTCTAAGTCATTCTTCCATCCAATTGGAGGGATGTTAGACAGCTTGAGTATTTACCAAGATGGGCTAGTTTCAGCCTCTCGCGGGATGGCTTTACTAGCAAATGAGAATACAGAACCTCAACCAAATGCGAATGCAGTGGATTCATTGATTGATGGTCAGATTAACATTGATGATTTGTATTTCTCGTATGATGGTAAAAATGATGTATTGAAAGATATCGATTTAGAAGTGTCTCCGGGAGAAATGATTGCGATTGTTGGTCATACCGGATCTGGAAAAAGTACAATTATTAATCTATTGATGCGATTCTATGAATATCATCAAGGACTTATTTCCGTTGATAAAGAAGATATTCGCGATCATACCAAACGGAGTGTTCGCTCTCAAATTGGTTTAGTCCAACAAGATGCGTTCATGTTCTACGGTGATTTTTATGATAATATTCGTTTACATGGAAATTATTCAGATGAAGAAGTGAGAGAAGCAGCTGAATTTACAGGAGCAGATCACTTTATTAAATCAATGGAAGACGGCTACCGTTCTCACATCAGTGAGGGGGGATCTTCACTTTCCGCTGGTCAGAAGCAGTTAATTAATATTGCGCGTACGATTATTCGAAATCCGCGAATATTAATCTTAGACGAAGCGACAGCCAATATTGATACGGAGACGGAGCAGTATATTCAACAAAGTTTGGAAAAGATTCGAGAGCAAGCGACATTAATTGTCATTGCCCATCGACTTTCAACGATCAAAGATGCTGACAAGATTTATGTTCTTCACAAAGGCCGTGTCATCGAACAAGGTCATCACGATGAACTTATTGAATTAGAGGGAACATATTACGATATGTACCGCCTGCAATCTTTACAAGGAAAAGTATAAGCAAAAAGCAAAGTGCGCTAATTGGCCACTTTGCTTTTTTTGTCTAAATGTCTGATAAATAGACAATAGCCCTCTCAATAAAGAGAAGGCTACCTAACTATTCAATATTATTATTCTAAAGTTCTTGCATGTAACTATTACTTAAAATTAATTCTTTCTCATTTAAACGATATATTCCCATAACCTCTAATATATCCTTGTAACCCTTTAGTTACGCCAGTTTGATTAAATTTCATCAAAACAAATTAAATTCTTGCATAAAAAATATCTTTCGCGTATCAACTAGTATAACACGTTTAGTATTAAATAGCGAATTCTGTAAATAAAATAATGATTCTTGTTGTAAATTTACTTGTGAATAACTATCCAATATATATTAAATTTTAAATAACAATATATTATGTTGAAGTAATATATACCGGATTAATTTTGACTTTTATATAAAATAAAAACAATTTATTACTAATATTCAAATAGGTATTGTTATGAGGTGTCTGGTTAAATGCTGTTAAATAAGTATTTTAAATGACTGAGTTCTGAATATTTGAAATGGTATTAAAATGTGATACAATTAATCTGTTAAAAAAATTTGGAGGTTTTGTCATGAAAATTATTGTTGTAGGTACTTCACATGCTGGGTATGAAGCAGTGCAAACTATCTTAAAAGAAGATTCAAATGCTGAGATTCATTTATATGAACGCGGGGAAACAGCATCATTCTTATCTTGTGGGATTCAAAGTTATTTAGAAGATATCTCACCTTCATTAGATAGTTTACATTATGCGAATGAAGAAAGTTATAAAGATCAAGGCGTTAATGTTCATATGAATAGTGACGTAGTATCTGTGAATCCTGAAGCTAAAACTATTACGGTTAAAACTGCCGATGGAGAATCAGAAGAATCTTATGATAAATTATTCCTTAGTCCAGGAGCTGTACCCATTGAAATTCCAATTCCAGGAACTGATTTAGATAACTTATATTACTTACGTGGCCGCAATTGGGCAGATAAAGTAAAAGAACGTATGTCATCTGCTAAAAAAGCTGTTGTCGTAGGTAGTGGATATATTGGAATTGAAGTTGCAGAAGCTTATGCGAAAGCAGGAATTGATACAACGGTCATTGATTCATTAAATACTATCTTACCAACGTATTTAGATAAAGAATTCACTTCTGTATTACAAGAGAACGCACTTGAGCATGGAATGAAATTCCATGGCGGTGAAAAAGTTCAAGAAATCATTGGTGAGAATGGTTCTGTTGCAAAAGTTGTAACAGATAAAGGCGAATACGAAGCAGATACAGTTGTGATGGCTGTTGGTGTACGTCCAAACACACAATGGTTAGACGGTATTTTAGCACGTAATGAACGTGGCTTTGTTGAAGTGAATGAACATATGCAATCAACATCGAACCCAGATATTTATGTAGCTGGAGATGCGACATTAATTCCATTTGCTCCAACGGGGGAAAAACGTGCCATTGCCTTAGCTTCTAACGCACGTCGCCAAGGTGTGATTGCTGCTAAAAATATGCTTTCAGATAACAAATTGGAAATGCCAGCCGTTTCAGGCACATCTGCATTATCTTTATTCGATTACCACTTTGCTTGTACAGGTGTTAAAAACTCTGACGCAGATTTAAGCAAAGTCGACAGTAAATATTATGAAGAGACTATTCGTCCTAAATTTATTGGTGATGATACAACTGTTATGATGAAAATTCACTTTGAAAAAGAAACAAATCGTATTGTTGGTGCGCAGTTAATGTCTAAAAAAGATGTTATGTTTGCGATTAACACAGTTTCAATAGCAATCTCAGCTGGCTGGACATTAGAACAATTAGCTTTAGCTGATTTCTTCTTCCAACCAGAATATGACAAACCATGGAATTTCTTAAATGTGCTTGCACAACAAGCTTTAGGAGAAACGTTTGGTAGTGACAAAGAATTATTCTAATTAATTAATGAGGCGCATCTTAGATTTTCTAATCTAAGATGTGTTTTTTATTAGTTTTAAATTAGAGAAAGTGTTGACAAACTCATTTAAAGGTGATAAATTGTATTTACTAAAGATATTTGGAGAGAGATAACATGAAAACTTTTAGCACACACACATTTAAATTAGCTACAATTATTAGCATTATTAGATAGTGTTTGTATCCGCAGTATAGATACAAACACGAAAAAACTTTCAAGTTTGTATCTATGCGTGCTAAAGATTTTTGTTGCTCGTATAGACTAATAATCTAAACGAGCGGCAGATTCATATCTCGCTTTTTAATATACAGCTGTCAAAGCCTGTTTAGATTATTAGTTAATCTAAATAGGCTTTTTTTGTAATAAAATCTTTTAGGAAAGGGAATGAAGATTAATAATGGAAATGTCAGTTAAACCACAAGATTTAAATTGGGAAACATTAGGTTTTGGATACATAAATACTGGTAAGAGTTTTAGAGCATACTATAAAGATGGGAAATGGGATGGAGGCCAAGTAGTTGAGGCCAATACAATCACAATTAGTGAAGCTTCACCAGCAGTACATCTTGGTCAACAATGTTTTGAAGGACTCAAAGCCTACAGAACAAAAGACGGTTCAGTAAATTTATTCAGAGTAGATGAAAATGCGAAACGACTAGCACGCTCAGCTGATCAAGTGATGTTGCCACCGTATCCAGAAGATGCGTTTGTTGAAGCGGTAAAAGAAATCGTCCGTGCAAACGAAGAGTGGATTCCTCCTTATGGAACAGGTGCAACGCTTTACATTCGACCATTCTTAATCGGAGTCGGTGACATCGTCGGAGTATCTCCGGCATCAGAAGCCTTATTCGGAATATACGTCACACCAGTCGGAGCATACTTTAAAGGTGGTTTACAGCCTGCACCTTTCATGGTCAGTGAATATGACCGAGCTGCACCAAGAGGAACCGGATCAGCTAAAGTGGGAGGAAACTATGCCTCAAGTTTTAAAGCAGGAAAAGAAGCTCAAGTGCATAACTTTGCGGATTCAATCTTCTTAGACCCAGCAACACATACAAAAATTGAAGAGGTCGGGGCAGCGAACTTTTTCGCTATTACTGAAGATGATGTCTTTGTCACACCTAAATCACCGTCTATTTTACCAAGTATTACAAAATACTCTTTATTGCATTTAGCAGAACATGTGCTTGGTTTAGAAACTTTTGAAGGTGACGTCTTTATTGACCAACTGGATCACTACAAAGAAGCAGGGGCTATGGGGACAGCCGCAGTGATTACACCGATTGGAAGTATTACTCAAGGCGACAAGAAACATGTCTTCTATTCAGAAACTGAAGTCGGACCACTAACTAGAGCCCTTTATGATGAATTAACTGGAATCCAATTTGGTGAAAAAGAAGGACCCGAAGGTTGGATTCAAAAAGTTGAATTTTAATTGTTGATGACTTGGATTAAAAGAAAGGAATTATAAAAAATGACAAACAAAGCAGAATTACTATTTAAAGCTTACCGAGATAACGCACCTTTGGAAAAAGGGAAGTTTAATTTCGAATCGACTCAAGAAGCCTATCAAGTACAAGATGATGTACTTGCTCTGAAAGAAGAGAATGGTGAAAAACATCAAGGTTACAAAATCAGTTTAACGAGTAAAGAAACGCAAGATTTATTCAATAGTGACTCACCTTTATTCGGACAAATGACCGATGTCACTGTGAAAAAAGATGCTTCACTTTCATTAACTGATTACAATGAACCTCTTCTAGAAACTGAATTAGTCTTCTTAGTTCAAGAAGATGTTAACGGCGACGATACAGACGAGGAAGTAATGAGAAAATGTTTGGTTGCCCCAGGGATTGAAGTACCCGATGGCCGTTATGATGACTGGTTCCCTAAGACAACTTTCTATGAAGTTATCGCAGATGGTGCAGTGAATGGGGCAGTCGTTTATGGAGAAGCCAAGCAATACAGTTATGACGATGTGAAAAATATCGAAGCAGTTCTGTATTTAAACGATCAAGAAGTCAAACGAGGAAATTCTGAAGAAGTATTAGGACATCCAGTTAATTCCGTGAAATGGCTAGCCAAAGCCTTAGAAGAGCGTGGGGAAAAATTAACTGCTGGTCGATTTGTCTCATCAGGAACATTTATGCTCCCAGAGAGATTAGAAGCGGGAAATTATCGCGTTGAATATGAAAATGTCGGTGACGTTCAATTAACTGTCAAACCATAAAAATCGGAGGAAAATAAAATGAAATTAAATAAATTAAGTAAGTTATTATTATCAGGTTTAACTTTAGTCGGTGCCTTAGCGATGCCATTCTCTAACAGTGTGAGTGCTCAAGAAGCAACAGGTGAACCAGTTGTTCTAGGAGTAAACTTAGAACTGACAGGACCCGCAGCGCCATACAGTGTACCCGCTGTCGAAGCCTTTGAATTGTTTGTTGAACAAAAGAATGCTGAAGGCGGAGTATTAGATGGACGCCCATTAGAACTTGTAGTCTTAGATAATAAGACAGATACAACCGAAGGAGTTTCTTTACAAACACGTTTAGCGAATGATGAAGACGTTGTTGCTGTCTTTGGACCAAACGCTTCTGCAGTTGTTAATGCAGCAAAACCTGTAATCGAAGAAAATAATAAACCAAATGTCCTTCCAGCGACGACAGGAGATGGCCTGACATTAGATAGTAACGGCGAAGCCGTAGAGAACTTATTTAGAGTTGCCTATGAAGATTCATATCAAGGACGTGCCGGAGCTGAATATGTTTATAATACACTTGGCGCTGAGAACACGCTTCTTATCGTAGATAACGCATTAGATTATTCTTTAGGTCTAGCGGACGCTTTCGTTGAAGATTATGAAACTAAAGGAGGAACTGTTGTTGCAACTGAAGCTTATACTTCAGGTGATACAGACTTTTCATCACTGTCTACAGCAGTTTTAGGACATGAATTCGATGCCATTTATGTACCTGGTTACTATACAGAAACAGGCTTATTAGTCAAAGCACTCCGTGAAGTTGGCGTAACAGCACCAGTGGTTGGAGCAGATGGATTTGCGAGTGATACATTCGTAGAATTAGCTGGACCTGAAAACACAAATGACGTTCACTATACAACTCACTATGACACATCTTTAGAAAACGAAAAATCTAATAACTTTGTCGCAGACTATGAAGAAAAATTTGGTAAAGCCCCAGATACATTCGCTGCTTTAGGTTATGATGCGATTGCTTTCTTAGTTGACGGTATCGAAAGAGCTGGATCAACAGAGGCTGACGCAGTTAACCAAGCTTTAGCTGAAACTGTCGACTTCGAAGGAGTGACTGGTACATTCTCAATTAATGAAGAACATAACCCTGTGAAACCAGCCGTGATGGTTACCCTAGAAAACGGGGAAATTGTCAATGCTCAAGAAGTAAATGTGGAATAAATGTAATTAAAAAGAAGGAACTGTTCATTTTTGTACAGTTCCTTCTTTTTGTTTATGAGGAGGATTGAGAAACAAGCATTCAATTAAAATTCGAGTGCTCGTTTCCGGCTAATCAGTCATTCGATTAAAATTCGAGTGCTCGTTTCCGGCTAATCAGTCATTCGATTAAAATTCGAGTGCTCGTTTCCGGCTAATCAGTCATTCGATTAAAATTCGAGTGCTCGTTTCCAGCTAATCAATCATTCGTTTAAAATTCGAATGCTCGTTTCCGGCTAATCAATCATTATACTGCTCCTATGAACGTGGACAACCAGGCATATGCTCATTTATTTCGTGAACAAATCCTATTTCAGCTATAAAATACGTGGACCAAGTAGTTTATTTCAGAATAATTATAGACCAGACGTCATTAACTATTATTTTTATAGAAAAAGAAGCAAGAACAATAGTAAACTGTCCTTGCTTCCTAATATTAATAATGTTTTGTGAACTAGAATTTAAAACCTTTTAGATATCGAATTTATGGCAGTAAATTCGGTATCTTTTATTTTACTTTAGTTACTGAATACTTGTGTTGAATAGATAATGATGTTGTCTCCATTTTCGTATGTATCAAGTTGAATTGCATGATCTAAATACGAACCATCCATCATGTTTTCATAGTGTCCTGGACTCTTCTTCCAATTATCAAATAATTTTTGAGCGATTTCTTCTGGTGCCGCATTGCGTGAGATATATGTTTGTTGTAGGTTCTCTCCGACAATTGATCCACCTTGATCAAAGCCAGGTGCCGTGAAGAATGATAATCCATTCGGTCTTGTATGTGAGAAATGCTCTGTAATTTCTGTTGTTCGATTTACGGCAGCAGTTTGTAAATGATCACCATAATTCAATTGACTCTGTCCATTATTTAAACGTTCTTGATTGACTAAATTATGGAATTCTTGAGTAACAGCATCTAGATTGACATTATTGGAATCAGTTACTGTCGTATCAACGGGAGGTAATTCATCTAATGTAGTATCAGCTACTTGATCATTTCCTGTCTGATCAGGCGATTGTGTTGTTTCAACTTCATTCTCCTGAGCTATCGTTGTAGGGATATCACCTTCGGTTTTCGGAGTGTGTCCTGGAATGTTATTTGGATTGTTATAGAATCTTTCTAACCAATAATTGTCATCATCGTCCCAGTCGTCATCATCCCAGTCATCGTCGTCCCAGTCATCGTCGTCCCAATCATCGTCATCCCAGTCATCGTCATCCCAATCATCGTCATCCCAGTCATCGTCATCCCAATCATCATCGTTCCAGTCGTCATCATCCCAGTCATCGTCGTCCCAATCATCGTCATCCCAGTCATCGTCGTCCCAGTCGTCATCATCCCAGTCATCGTCGTCCCAATCATCGTCATCATCCCAGTCATCATTGTCCCAATCATCATCGTCCCAGTCATCATCGTCCCAATCGTCATCATCCAAATCGTCATCGTCCCAGTCATCGTCGTCCCAGTCATCGTCATATGCGCCAGCGACGTGGATATCTTGGTTATCAATGAGTCCGATTAAGACATCTGCAGTATTCATATGATAATCTTCGCTCAGACCATTCAAGTCTAATAATTGCTCAACGGTCAAACCTGCAGCGGAAGCAATATTTGGAAGAGTGTCTCCCCACTGAACAACATAAGCAATCGAACCTGCTTCTTCTTGACGAAGTAATTCCTCTTTAATTTCTTCGGGTGATTTTTCTTGCCAGCGATTAATCAATGCATTTAAAGCAGCATTTTGTTCTTTTTGTACTACCGGATGACTTAATACATTATTTGTTTGAGATACATCTACATTTTCAGTTGTGGAATTAGCTAAAGCACTATCTAAGATCTCAGTCGAATGACTAAAAGCTAATCCAATGGAAGCAACAACACCAATTGATAATAGAGCCTTTTTAACACTAAAACCTTTTCTTCTTAATAGATATTTCTTGTTTCGCATTTTCGTACCTTCTTTCTTATTTTTGACTTTGCTTTGCCAGTCGATACATAATACGAAAGCTAAATCAATTTTAGGGACCTTTTTGGAGGATAATTAGATTAATTCGATAAAAAATTGTGCTATGATTGAATTAAAATAGGAAAATGGTCCCTAAATTGTTATAAAGTTACGTATTATATATTGAGCAGATAGGAGGCATTTCAAATCGAGAAACAAATTGAGCAACTAATTGAAGAACATTACGGCTTCATAATAAAAGTAGTTAGTGAGACTACCAATCGATATGTTAATGTTCAAAATGATGATGCTTTTTCAATTGCTTTGTTAGCTTTTAAGGAAGCCGTTGAAAAATATGACGAGTCAAAAGGATCCTTATTGAATTTCGTAAAAGTGGTCATTCGAAGTCGCGTGATTGATTATCTAAGGAAAGAAAAAAAGAATGAAGAGATGGCATCCTTAGATTCCATGGCAGAATCAGGCATGCAATTTCAAGATGAATCGAAACAAAGTGAAAATGTATTGGCTATTGAAATTGAAGAGTGGAAAAGCACGATTGAAGACTTTGATATTACTTTGGAGCAATTAATAGAAGAATCTCCAAAACATCAAGATAGTCGCGAAAGAGCCATTCATATATCGGAGAAATCAAGTAAACATAAGCCGATTACAATTCCCTTATTTGAAAAGAAGCGTCTCCCTATAAAACTAACCGCAACATATAATAATGTCTCAGTGAAGGTTATAAAAGGAAACAAAGTATTTATCACATCGACTATTATTATATTTAAAAATGGGTTAGCAAGCTTAATAGATTGGATAAAGAGGGGATAAGATGAGTAAATATGATGTAAAAGAAACGATTGTCATAGAAATCAAAGAAGATTACGTCATCGTCATGGACCCGAGTGGTGAAATTCATCGGTTGAAAAGAAAAGATTCTTTAGCCGTAGGCGATCAAATTTTTTACTTTGATTCTGATCGATATCAAGCGAAAGAAAAAGTTCGTCATGTGAATTTTAGGCCACTAATAAGTCTCGTAGCGGTTGCAGCAGTGTTGTTCTTATTCTTTAATCTTTCTCAAAATATTTTTGGTCCATCAGAACCTGCATATGCAGCCATTTCAATCGGAACTCAAGAAGGTGTTCAAGTTGAACTGAATGATGATTATGAAGTCGTTAGAGTCATCAATCGACTGGGTGAAATGGAGAATGAAAGTATAACTGAAGGAGAAAAACTAAGTGAAATTACGCCTTCACTGGTAAGTCTCATTGATGAATCAGATTCCTTAGATGTACTTATTGCTATCTCAGCCGCCAATGCGGATGATACGAATGCGATTGAGGATCTAGTAATAGATGAGTTAAGGAATGCAATGGCGAATAATAATATTGTCGTCATTAAAGGGACAATGAAAGATTACGAAAATGCAACTCAACAAGAAGTCTTATTGGGTGATTATCAATTGGCTAATGCAAATATTTCATTGTGGACAGATGAAGAGAGTCGCGTATTATCAGCTAAAGAAAAACGTGACCGCTTATCAGGAAACGCGGAGTATTATAATTTTAACCAAAGTAGTGAACGTTTTAGAGAATTATTAGAAAGTATCTATAATCGCTCAGAAGTTCAAGAACTACAAAGCTTCTTCAAAGGATTAGTTACACCAAAACCAACAGATAATAGTGAATTTAATTCAGATGATGATTGGTTCGAATCGTTTTATGATGAAGATTCGTATAGTACTGATGACAATGTCAATAGTTCAGTGAATTCTTATATAGAAGGTGACGATGACTGGGATGATGACGATTGGGACGACGACGATTGGGATGATGACGATTGGGATGATGACGATTGGGATGATGACGATTGGGATGATGACGACTGGGATGATGATGACGATTGGGACGATGATGACTGGGATGACGACGATTGGGATGATGATTTTGACGATGATGATGATTAATTTTTAAAAAAGGTACCTAAAAATGAATCGACATTCGTATTATTTAATAAGCCGAGCAAACGGTAAAAAAATAAGGGAGAGATAGAAAATGAAGATGAAAAAATTCCTTCTACTCAGTGCATCAATGCTTGCTCTAAGTGGCATCACGCCTGTAGTAAGTATTAATGCGCAAAATAATGATGTTGGTACTGTTGCGATTTCTCAAGAACAAACAAGTGAGTTACGAAATGCTTTTGATGAGGCAGTTTCACTATATCAATCATATTATCCAAATGCCGAATTAACAGATATTGATATTCACATGCACCAAGAAACAGGGCAGTTTATTACAAGAATTCTTGGTCGTGGAGAGACAGAAGCGTATCAATTAATTAGATATAATGGCGAAAACTTTTTTGCAAGTAAATCTAGAGATGATGACGATGATAATTTAGCTATAAATATTGATGAGCTAGCTTCTATCGAAGAAATCACTCAATCAGTCATGGATCACACTCAAAATAATAATATCGTTAATTGGAGTTTAGATAGTGATGACGATGATGATGATGATAACGATGATGACGATAAACTAGAGTGGGAGATTACACTCATTGATGGTAATCGTGAAATCGAAGTCGAAGTTGATGCCTTAACTGGGGATATTCTTGATCAAGATGATGATGATATAGATGACATTAATGACGATGTAAATGATGACGATAACGACGATGATGATGATCGCCATTACTACCGTCAATTCTATGATGATTATAGTGGAAGCCGCCCAACAGTTTATGATAATAATTATTACTATGGACGTGATGATGATCGTTACGATGACGATGATAGGGATGACGACGACCGTTATGACGATGACTGGGACGACGACCGTTATGACGATGACTGGGACGACGATGATAGGGATGACGACGACCGTTATGATGATGACTGGGACGACGATGACTGGGACGACGATGACTGGGACGACGATGACTGGGACGATGACGACTGGGATGACGATGACTGGGACGATGATGACTGGGATGACGATGACTGGGACGACGATGACTGGGATGACGATGACTGGGACGACGACTGGGACGATGATGACTGGGATGATGACGATTGGGATGACTAACAAGGCGCATCATTTAAGTTAAGACTATTCGAATCTAAGTTAAATAATTATTTTTAACAAAACAAAAACGTAATGAAAGTGGATTTGATTTCCATCTTCATTACGTTTTTTATTTGATTTTATTTTGAATCTAGTCGCAGATCCAATTTCCATTTTCAACGCGACATGACGCGCCAGTATTATCACCTAGTACTTGAAACTGTGGTGTCACTGGTTTAGTGATATCTATATTTGCTTCTTGTGCTGCTTGCTCTAAAGCTTGTTCAATAAGCTCTTGAGGTTGGGCACCACTAATTAAGTATTTTTTATCAATGACTAAAGCTGGAGCTCCTTGGATACCATAAGCGTTAACCAGGGCTAAGTCATTTAAGACAGCCTGTTTAGTTTCATCATTATTTGCTTGGTTCTTCCATGAATCAAAGTCGATGGACGTCTCTTTTACTAAGTCATCAATGACTTGTTGATCTGCAATATTTAAATTACGTACGAACAAGCCTTCTTGAAGTTTATCAAAGACTTCCCAGTACATTGAATCGCCACCAATTAAACCAGCAGCTTTAGCTGCAATTAGACCGGGTTGCGAATGAGGGAAGTTGAAGTCCGTCTGTTTCATGCCATCGATATTAAAGCGGTGCTCATCATCATTTTGATTTGCGGCTTCCCAATGGTTTAATACTTCTGGTTTAACTGCTTCATGACTTCCGAACATTTGCTCAAAGTGTTCTACTTCCCAACCAAGGGCAAATGAGCGATGTTGTATATCTAAATTTTGATATTTATCCATGACTTTTCGCAAGCGATTTGACATCGGAAAGCAAAAAGAACAGATAACATCGTGGAAAAATTCGATTTCTAGCATAATAGCCTCCTTTACTTCGTAGTGTTAGTATAGCATACACACCTATCACTACAATGGATATTTGATTGTGTAAGCGCTAAGCTAAATTATATTTTTTTCTGCCAGACTAATTTACGTTCAGGGTGTTCAATATTTGATAAGTATAAGAGGTCACCTTCAATATTAACTGAACGTTTTTGTTTTGATCCTCGATATGCAGGGATAAGGCTTAATTCCACAGAAGTAGTCAGCACAGCTTTTTCTTCATCCAAACTAAACTGCCCTGAATATGCATGATACCCATGCATTCCCATGGCTTTCTCAACATCCGTTCTATAGTGAGAGACGGCCTCTTTAGATAAAGCTTCTTTTGCCATTATTTGAACAGAGAATAAGCCCGTGTGATCAAAGACTATATATCCTGTAGCATCTTCACCTAAAGGATAAAAAACTTGGTCGTTTTGATCGACTGATTCGTATGATTTAAGTGACCAAGTGGTTCCAACTAATTGTTCTTTTAAGTTTTTCATATTAACCTCCAGATATTTTTACATTAAGTACAGAATACTATAAATAGTCACTTTTAGCTGTATTATCGCTTGTGTAACACTTATCAATAATATTCTAAATTCAAAAAAAGGAAATAATATTATAGTAAATTAATTGACAAATTAAGTAAAAAGAAGCAAAATATAATTAGTTTTTAACTATCCTGTAAGGAGGATTTAATTATGATAAATATTGGAATTGTAGGTTACGGTAACTTAGGGCGCGGTGTAGAGGCTAATTTAAAGAATGCGCCAGATATGAACTTAGTGGGGATTTTCTCTCGCCGTAATCCAGATACTTTAGATACAGAAGCAACGGCGTATCATATAGATGATATCTTAAATTTTAAAGATGAGATTGATGTATTAATCTTATGTGGTGGGTCGCGTTCGGATATTCCGGAACAAGGGCCAGCTTTAGCAGAACATTTTAACACTGTAGATAGCTATGACAATCATAGTCAGATTCCGAACTATTTTGAAAGTATAGACACTGTGGCAAAAGCACATAAATATGTGTCAATTATCGCGACGGGTTGGGATCCAGGATTGTTTTCTTTAAATCGTTTAATTGGAGAGGCTATCTTACCTAAAGGAGATACATATACTTTCTGGGGTGAAGGCTTGAGCCAAGGGCACGGAGATGCGGTTAGACGTGTTGAAGGGGTTAAAGATGGCGTTCAATATACAATTCCAAATACAGAATTAATTGATCAAATCCATGCAGGAGAAACCGTCGAATATACATCTAAATCCGCTCATAATCGTGATGTTTATGTGGTGTTGGAAGAGGGTGCAGATGCAGAAAAAGTAAAAAATGACATTGTAACGATGCCAGATTACTTTGAAGGCTATCAAACTGAAGTCACTTTTATTACTGAGGAAGAATTACATGCAAATCATGCTGGTTTACCACATGGGGGACGTGTGATTCGCTCAGGAGAGACGTCACCCGACATGCAACAAGTGTATGAATTTGGTTTAGACTTAGGCAGTAATCCTGAATTTACGGCTGCAGTCAATGTGGCTTATGCGCGTGCCGCTTACAAATTACATCAAGAAGGGCATTCTGGAGCTCAGACCGTATTTGATATTGCACCAAAATATTTATCACCTAAGAGTGCTGCAGATTTACGAAAAGAATTATTATAATGAGAAACCCCCGAAAGAAATGCGGTGACATTCCTTTCGGGGGTTATTGTTATCCTAATTTGATACTGGCATCTTCAAGTGCTTTCTCTGCCACTTCCATGACGATTTTACTATGTGTGAGTTTCTCACGAACAGTATCCATATCATGTTCTTTAATAATGCGGTTGAAGGCGATAAATTCTTCATACATGCGATGCGGGTGTACTTTTAAATCAATGACTTCTTCCGTGTCTTTTCCAATAATTTTAGTATAACTTTCTAATGTGTTTGTTGGTCCATTAATAATGAGCGAGCCATCGGTTCCTTGAATCGTACTTTTAATCGGTGCGCTCGTATCTTTAGATCCAATACAGACAACTTTTGTTTGATCATATTCCATGACTAATATTCCGGATGTATCAATTTCTCGTTCGATATTGGCATAATATTCAACCCGGTTTGGTTTGCCTAATAAGCCAACAACGAGGTGGATGTTATAAATATTAATATCCATTAGCGATCCGCCACCCATTTTTGAGTTAAAAGCCGGCAGAATAGTTCCTTCTTTGAAAGCGTCATAACGTGAAGAATACTGTGAATAATTACATTCAATGATTTTTAAATCACCAACATCATTTAAATCCTCTTTAAGTTGGGCAAAATTAGCAAAGTATTGATTGGTAATTGCTTCAATTAAAACTAAATCTTTCTCTAAAGCGATGGCTTCTAACTCTTCTAATTCTTTTAAGGTTAAGGTGAAAGGCTTCTCGCAAATCACATGTTTGCCTGCTTCAAGAGCTTTTTTACTAAATTCATAGTGCAGATGGTTCGGTAAGGCAACGTAGACAGTATCTACATCAGTGCGCTTAAGAATCTCATCTTCATTAGTATAAACCCCATCAATATCATAAGTGACGATTAAATCTTTGTTTTTTTCTATGCTCCGCTCAGAAGATAATAGAGCAGTTAGATTAATTTCTGGAATGTCTTTTACCATTTCTAAGAATTCTTGAACGATTTTTCCAGCGCCAAAGATAGCTAAATTCATAAAACTTCCTCCATTCAATGGTTTAACTTAAGTGTTTTGTTCCTTTTTCAAGTAATTTAATTTGTAGTAAAGTTTGGTCGTCTTTAACAACTTTATCTTGCTTGTTAATAAGTGTTTGATAGACATCTTCATAGAAGCGACTATAGTCGCCCACTTCAGAGATGACTTTTTCTTGATGATAGTGATTGTCATCATCCATATATGTTAATGTGCCGTAATGTTGGGGTAAGTCAACGCCAAAGTCAGGTTCAGTTGGCATGTAAAATTGTTTCAAATGCTCTTCCTGACGGTCTTTAGTCTCTTTAATAAATGAGCCTTTTTTACCATAAACAATAAAGCTAGGACGCGGTGTCAAACGGAAGTAACTAGATTTTACGGATACCTTTAATTTGCCGTAGTAAAGGTCTAAATCAAAGTAATCGTTCATTCGACCTTTACCTAATAACTGGCGCACGTCTGAATAAACTTCGTCAGGCTCTCCAAAGTATGAGATAACTTGATCTAAAGTATGGCAAGCATGTCCATACAAAAAGCTGTTAATTCGAGAATACTTACTATTCTCTGGTACTTCGGGTCGGAAGTAATCAAAATGCATCTCAAGTTCTAATAAATCACCTAACTTATTTGATTCAATCACTTTTTGAACCGTTAAGAAATCGGAATCGTAACGTCTATTTTGATAACTTTGAACAAATAAATTCTTTTCTTTAGCGAGCGTGAATAATTCTTGAGCTTGTTCGACTGTTTCAGTGAAAGGTTTTTCGACCAACATATTTTTCCCACGCAATAAACCTTCTTTAGCTAAGGGATAATGACTTGAACTTGGTGTAGTTACTACTACAAGTTGGATTTCTGGGTCATTATAAATATCGTCGATATTCGTTGTATACCGCACTCCCTCAATCGGAGTCCAGTCACTTTTTCCACTGCGAGAATAAATAGTTTTGATTTTTATTTTGTCAGATAATTGGGTTGAAAAAGGCAAATGGTAGCGATTAGTACTTTTCCCATTGCCAATGTATGCAATTGTAAGCATGAAACCCCTCCCTTTATATTGTTATTATTAACTATATGCTAAAAACGAGAAAATTAATAGAGATAACTATTCGTAAGATATTATGAATCGATAAAAAAATAAGGTACAATTTACATAATGAAAACACTTTTATAAAAAATACATTTAAAAAAAGGGGTAACGTATGATTAAATGGGGAATTATTGGCGCGGGAAATATTGCACATCGCTTTGCGACGAGTTTAGAACAAGTGAAGGGTGCACGTTTATATGCCGTAGCACGACGGACGATGGAGAAAGCAGAAGCTTTTAGAGCAGAGCATCCATGTGATGTCAGTTATGATAATTATCAAACTTTATTAGATGATTCAGAAGTTGATGCGGTCTACATTGCTTTACCACACCAATTTCACCTAGAATGGGTTAAGAAAGCATTGCGAGCTGGAAAGGCTGTTCTATGTGAAAAGCCAGCGACGCTGTCACTTCAAGAAATGGAAGAGATTACTGAGACGGTGAAAGAAACGAATGTATTCTTCATGGAAGCAATGAAAAGTCGCTTTGTCCCGGCTTATCGTGAGATTAAAGAGCGCATCGAAAAAGGAGATATCGGTGAAGTGTTAAGTGTTTCGACGTCTCTGTGCCGTATATTTACTGAAGCGGATGCAAGTTATCACTTTGAGCCTGTTCAAGGGGGCTGTTTACTGGATATGGGAGTGTATAATATTTCATTGATTGAAGATTTCATGACATCACCGGTTCAAGTGAAAGCCGTAGATTATGAAGTGAAAGATAATGGGGTTGAAGTCTATGTCGATGCGAAATTAGAATCGAATGGTGTGATTGGACGAGTGGAATCCGCCTTTGACCGTGAAACGGAGACAGTCGCAATTATAACGGGAACGATCGGAGAAATTCGTATTCCAAACTTCCATCGACCAGTTTCATACACACTCACTTTAGCTGACAGCAATGAATCACAATTACATGAAGTGCCATATGATCATGATGATTTCTATAGTGAAATCGTTCATGTCGTTGAATGCATTCAAGAACACAAAACAGAAAGTCCGATCATGTCATTAAAGCATTCAGAGAATGTAGCTCAAATCATGGACCAAATTAAAGATGAGATTGTGTTATAATTGAAGGTTGTTATAAAAGATCTAAAGGAGGAATACAAATGAAAGATGGAACTAAACGTGCCGATATTCAAATCGGGACAAAAGTAAAGGTTGTTCAAAAACAAGATCAACGTTCAGGAAAATTGACTGAAGGAGTTGTCAAACGTCTCTTAACTAATTCACCTAATCACCATCACGGAATTAAAGTGATGTTAGAAAGTGGCATTGTAGGTCGAGTTAAAGAAATTATTGAATAATTTTTCAAAGGATGTATAATAGGTGACTTGAAAAAACTGAGAGGAGGAATGTAATGAATCTAACGTTTGATTTATATGAATTAAATACAATAACGATTCTTGTTCGAATTTTACTGGCTGTTCTCATTGGCGGATTAATTGGGATGGAACGTGGGATGAAGAATCACACGGCAGGGCTGCGAACTTATATTCTCGTCTGTCTTGGTTCTACCATGGTCATGATGACAAACCAATACGTTACTGAGAATATTGGAGGAGGAGACCCAACTCGTTTAGGTGCCCAAGTAATAAGTGGGATTGGCTTTTTAGGAGCTGGAACCATTCTTGTTACCAATCGAAATCGAGTGAAAGGCTTAACAACTGCTGCTGGTTTATGGGCGGCTGCCTGTATTGGTCTTGCGATAGGTATTGGTTTCTATGAAGGAGCGATTGCTGGTGGTATCGCGATTTTACTGATTATGACCTTACTTAGACCTTTAAAGAAAGTCATCCAAGGTAAGTCGAGTAAGATTGATTGTTATATTATTGCAGATTCTTTAGACAGCTTTAATCACTTTTTAGAATTTTGTGCGGATTTACGGGTGAATATCATTGATATGCAGATTGAGAGTGAGCATGTCATTGAGAGTGACTACGAAACGGACTCCAATGAAATTGTTTACTTTGTAGCTATCGATTTATATAACCGAATTCAGAAGCAAGACTTTATATTGCGTGTCAAAAACTTAAAAGGGATCAATTATTTTGAAGAATTAGAAGGAGAGTAGTCATACCTCCTTTTTTTATTTCCAAATTTGTGCGTATTTCTTTTGATACTTGGAGTCATCGACAGAGGTGATAAGTTCAAGTGCTTGAGTTTTAATGACTTCGTCATGCGTTTCGTCATATAAATTGCGCATACCTTGTAAGAAGTCATTACGAATGAGTGTATAATTTTTTTCTTTGTCGCCATCATTGAAACGGTCTATCACGTGTTCTAAGAATAGATTCTTAGCCGCGTCGCTTCCAAGCCCGACCCGCCATAAAGTTTGAATAGTGTGGCGTGCAGTGACAAATTTTTCATCGAAAGTGACTTGCCATAAAGCATCAAAATCTTTTAAAATTCGGTCTTCAGGGTCGCTATAGGCAGCTAAGCGAGATAAATATTGGGCAGCTCGTGATCTTTGATGACCATCTTTATCTGATAATAATTCAATTAAATCATCCCAAACGTCATACGCCCAATCCACCGGTTGTTCTATAGTCGAATTTAGTTCAATTAAAGCATTATAACGTACTTCTTTGGTTCCATTTTTAGATAGTTCAAATAAGTCTTGGATTTTTTGATCCATAACGCACCACTTTCTATTGTTTTATTTCTAGCCATTGTTGATAGGCGATATTGAATACTTTTTCTAAAGTTGGTAAATCAATATCATCAAATTGTTTGAAACTAATGCTACTGCTACCAACCTTTACTTTCCCCAGTTGGTCTTGATATTTCTTAGCCAAGTATGTCTTATCCTCAACTGCATTCACATACATACTGAAGTAAGCTTTTTGCCGGGCTAAACCTACCATAAACCATATTTCATCGGTCTTACCTTTTATTGGGATTTCTCCGTAACCGATGATTTGTTGTTGGGACCCGCCCCAAAATTTACCTTCCCAAATATTGCGATTATCTCTGCCAAATTGTTTCGTTAACATTTGATCTAATCGAATGATAGTATCTTGATCCTTTTCGTCCAATTCATTTAAATATACTTCAAACGTTGTGTCTGTTTTAACTGTCGCCATATTAAGACCTCCTTTTCTTAATCAATATATCATATTTTTTATAAAAAGACTGCGGAATGAGCTTTAACTAAGTTGAATGATTTTGTTGATAGAATGTGTGGTGTTAAAATATAGATATAAGAAAAGGAGAGGTTTAAATGGAATTCTATAATGTAAATGACGGAAATAAATTTCCTAAGATTGCTTTAGGGACAGTTGGCCTCAAAGGAGCAAAAGGCGTTCAATCGATTAAGACAGCACTCAGAAATGGTTATGAGTTAATCGACACATCGACGAACTACAATAATGAAGGGGCTGTTGGGAAAGCCATTCGTGAATTAAATATTCCTAGAGAGCACATTCAAGTCTCATCTAAACTACCAGGAGCTAATCATGAATATGATAAAGCGATTGATGCGATACAAGAATCATTGTATCGGATAGGCATTGATTATTTTGATAAATATTTAATACATTGGCCACTACCAAAACGTGATAATTATGTTGAAGCTTGGCAGGCATTAGTTGATGCTCAAAAATTTGGCTTAATTAAGACCATTGGTGTGTCTAACTTCTTACCAGAACACTTAGACCGTATTATTGAAGCCACTGGTGTGACACCAGCAACGAACCAAATTGAACGCCATCCTTATTTCAATAATTTAGATTTACATCAAGCGAATAAAGATCGAGGGATACTTACGGAAGCATGGAGTCCACTTGGACGTGAGTTAAATGACTTATTAGAGAGTAAAGTATTAGCTGAGATTGCTAGAGAACATGACAAATCAATCGCACAAGTAATTATTCGCTGGAATATTCAAACAGGTATCTTAGTCAATGTAAAATCAGAGCAACTGGAACATCAGCTTGAGAATATTGATGTTTTTGACTTTGAATTAACCCAAGAAGAGATGGAATTAATTAATCAATTAGACAAAGGAAAAGAAGGTTTAGTTGAAGGGCAAGATCCTAGAGAATACGAAGAGTTTGACTAAGAAAAATAAAAAAATAAGAAGGCGAAAAAGATGAAGTTTTTACAAGGTCTGAATGCAGTTTTGGCTTTAGCTATTGAAATTGTTGCTTTAATTAGTTTCGGCTATTTTGGCGCAAGCTTCTTCTCACGTCGATGGCTACAAATACTTGGAGCCATCGTATCTGTGGGAGTCATTATTATTATTTGGGGAGCCTTTTTTTCTCCGAAAGCAACGTATCCACTGCCAATCGCTTGGACGCTCATCGGTAAATTCATTATCTTATTACTACCAAGTTATATGTGGTTTCAAAAGGGGAATACTGTGTATGCGGGCAGTTGGTTTGTACTCATTCTTTTTCACTTGGTTCTTCTTTTTGTCTTTCGAGATAGACCTCTAGTATAAATATTTAGACTGAGTGAAAACTCGGTTTTTTTTTATGGATAATATTGGCGAATGTCAAAAGTATTGCTATACTTATTTGTAAACGCTTTAATAAAAAGGAGACACATATGAAATTACGATTAAAAGCTGCTTTAACACTCAGTTTACTTAGTTTAATGTATCAACCAGTTATCACAACCAACACTCAATTTGTTATGGCAGAGGCCGTCGAAACGACTATAGAATCGGATGCCGTCATAGCCAATGTGAGCCAGCCATTTCATTATAATCAACATGCCTTACTTGAATTAGACGTTGAAGAGGGTGTTCAAATTGAACAAATTGTTGCGGATGTCTCACAATTAGGAGGCTCTAGCCAATTAACCATCTCACCTGAATTATTAAAAGTGACCTTATCAGTCACACATGATGTGGAACCAGGTGATTATACGATACCTATTACTTGGTGGGATTCAGACGAACAAGAATATCAAACTGAAACGACCGTTACGATTCTTCCAAGAGAGAAAGAGGAAGGGGAATTGGATTGGGATGAAGAAATTATTTACTTTATGCTGACAGATCGCTTTAAAGATGGGGATGAGTCTAACAATAATCCTTGGGATTTAGCGTATGAAGAGGCGGATAATCAACGCGGGATTTATCAAGGTGGGGATTTTAAAGGAATTACTGAGCAGATTGCTTATCTTGATGAGCTAGGTATTACGACGATTTGGATATCACCGATTGTATCGAACATTGCTTACGATGTGTCTGCAGGAACGAATGACGGGGCATTTTATGGCTATCACGGTTATTGGGCACAAAACTTTGAAGAATTGAATCCGCATTTTGGTACATTGGAAGAGTTTCATGAATTAATTGATACAGCAGCTGAAAAAGATATAAAAATTATGGTCGATGTTGTCTTAAATCATGCAGGTTATGGCATGCACAGTAAAGATAGTGATGTCGATGATGCGCCCGAAGGCTACCCAACAGACGGAGAAAGGGAAGTGTTTGAGGGGATGTTGCGTGATTCCCCAGGCATGGATTCGCTGACACAAGAATTATCTGGTTTGCCTGACTTTACTACAGAAGAACAAGATGTATATGAACAACTTGTTGATTGGCAGACAGCTTGGCTTGATTTATCAACAACGCCTACAGGGAACTCGATTTCAAGCTTTAGAGTGGACACGGTCATTCACGTTGATAATACGGCTTGGCAACACTTTAGAAATGAACTGACTGAAATTGACCCCGATTTCCAATTAATTGGTGAAGTATGGGGAGCGAGCGCGACAAGCCCGAAAGGTTATTTGAATTCCGGAATGATGGATAGTGTCTTAGATTTCGAATTTAAAAACTATGCTAGAAATTTCATTAACGGTGACTTTAGAGGCGTAAACTCTCGTTTAGAACGCCGAAATGGCGCAATGACGAGTGCGAGTCCGACGGGGCAATTTCTAAGTAGTCATGATGAAACCGGCTTTTTATATATGTTAAATGGCAATGAAGATAAATATAAAGTGGCGGTCACATTACAAATGACAGCAAAAGGGCAACCAGTCATTTACTACGGGGAAGAGTTAGGTCAGACGGGGGCCAATAATTGGCCGGTGTATGATAATCGCTATGATTTAGCTTGGGACCAAATTGAAGATAATGACATCTTAACGCATTATAAGAAATTACTTCAATTCCGTCGGGCGAATTCAGAAGTGTTAGCACGTGGGACGAGAGAAGTATACGGACAGTCATTAGAAGATCAATGGACAATCGTGACAAGAGAGCATGAAGGCGAACAAGTTTATATTGTCTTTAACTTATCTGAAGATTCTCATGCAATTCACTTACCAGTATCATCAGAAAATGCAGCGGTAACGGATGCTTATAGTGACAACACCTATACTGCTGAGACGACTGAATCGGGAGAAGTAACAGTTGAATTGAAGATACCTCCCATTACTGAAGGTGGTACAATGTTGTTAGTAGTAGAAGAAGGCGAACTGACTCCGATGACTGAAGAGTGATATTCAGTGACATTGATGCAAATTTCTTTATACTGAAATCAGTCACATTGTACGCATTATGAAAGGAGTTTGATATGTTTAATTTATTTAAGAAAGCATCTCAATTATGTAAATATTTATTAGTGTTATTTCTCGCTGCAATAACAATGACACCGGGTTTAGTCTCGGCATCTGAACAAGTGGAAGCAGAATTTGAAGGAGACTTAGCCCAACAAATTCAAGACTTTTCCCAGAAACTTAGACCCGTAGTATCAGAAGAAGTAGAAGAGAATGCGCTTTACTCACCCTTATCGTATTACTTAGCCTTACTCACCTTAGAACCAGGTTTAACCGGATCGGAAAAAGAACAACTCAGTGAAGTTCTTATTCCAGAGGGGATGGACCGAGATGCGTATGTTGCTTCGATGGCAAGTTTTATTAAGGAGGCGACCGAAGGCGATGAACCAATCTTTAATACGAAAACCTATCTTTTAGGCCGAGAAGATTTAGAATGGAATTCGACTTATTTAGAAGATACAAAAGATTTAGCGACTGAAGCAAGCAGTGTAGATTTTAAAGATGCTTCGACCTATGAGTCATTGAATGAAGATATTGCTGAATTAACGGAAGGGCTTATTGATCCGTATTATAGCGAAGAGCGCATTGCTGAGATGACATCTAATGATTACTTACAATTAGTCATGATGAATTTACTGTATTTCAAGAGCAATTGGTTAAATGTGTTTAACGAAGAATTAAATACAGACGAAACTTTTTACGGTCGCGATGATGAAACAGTTGTTCCAATGATGCATCAGGAAGAACGCATTCCTTACTTAGAAGGCGACGGCTTTCAAGCCATTTTACTTCCATATCGTAACCAAGCAGACTTATTAATCGTGATTCCTGATGAAGCGACCGATGATGAGAGTATGTGGGAAGCGTATCAATCAGTATTAGAACAAGAGGAGGAAATTAATAACAAGACAATCGCTTTAACTTTACCGAAATTTGAAAGCAGTGGTTCTTTTGATTTAACTAACTCATTAGACGCTTTCGACTTAAGTAACTTTAAAGGAGACTTGGGTGAGACTGAGTTTTTCACTACTCAAGAAGAAACTGCTTTGAGTCAAATTCTTCAACGTGTTGAACTTGTTCTGGATGAAGAAGGAACAAGTGCAACGGCAGTCACAGAGATTAATATTGAAACAACAATGGCGCCGATTGAAGAAGAACCGATTGAATTAAAGGTGGACCGCCCCTTCGCTTATGGGATTATATATAAAGATATTCCTTTATTTGAAGGTTTAATCCATAATATTTCTGAATAAAAATACTTAATAAATAAATGAATTAGTCATACAATTTTCGATGTTTTTTTCTGAGTAGACTGCTATAATAATCTTGTTGTCTATAGAAAGGAAATAACAAATGAAAATAAAAAATAAACTAAATATCATTCTTTGGCTTATGAGTGCATTATTAATGACACAAATCACTTTACCTATGATTCAAGCTGAAGAGGCTGTGAGTTCAGACGTTTCTGAATCAGAAGCGACCGAAGAAAAAGATGAATCTGAAGAGAGCGACATTTATGATTATGAAGCGATGGAAAACTTAGATATGGAGCCGCTTGCGTATTCTGAATATGAATCTTTAGAGGATATTGTATATGAATTATTAGCTAAATATGGTTTAGATGCTTCACAAATTGGTTTAGCTTATACAAATTTACAAACAGATGAAGCGTATTATTTGAATGAAGATGAGCAATTTATTGTCGCAAGTATGTATAAGGTACCGATGGTTGCGATGTTTATTGACTTGATTAACCAAGGCTACTTAACTTGGGATTCAGAATTACCTTATAGCGAAGAATATTATCAAGATGGAGCAGGCGAGATTACAGCAAATCCTAAACAAGCCTATTACCGTTTAGAAGATCTAGCATATCAAGCTATTGTTTACTCTGATAATACAGCTTCGCTCATTCTTTATTATTATTACGTAAATAACTTTGGAAGTTTCCGAACTGGCCTTCTAGATTTCGTTGATTTTTATGAAGTACCAGAAGTTTATTACTCTGATAATTACGGTTCGGCTTACATGATGAACTTGTCTCTCCAAAAGATTGCGACTGACGATACTTACGTTCATGTTCGTGAGTTAATGATGCAGTCGTCACCGAAACAATTGTTCTCATTATTTGTTAATGACATGGCGACAAAGTATGGTCGCTATGAGAACATGTTAAATGATAGTGGTATTTTCTATCAAGACGATGAACCGATTTATACTTTAGTTGTTATGGTAAGTGATGATTTATATGCAGATATGTTCATTGCGGAATTAAATCTACGTGTCAATGAATGGACACTTGCCCAAGCAGAAATATCAGAAAGCTAATCTCACAAACCAATATAAATACACCCGTTAATGAGGCAGTGACTTTCGTCCTCTTTAACGGGTGTTTTGGATTTTATAAACCAGTATGTCTTAACCATTGATCTGCGATAAAGGCATGACCTAGACTTGTCGGGTGAACCCCATCAGCACCAGTTATTGTCTCATAACCTAAGTTTTCTCCAGCTTGATTTAAGGCGTCGTCTAACTTCACTAACGTTGCGCCGTATTCTTCGGCTAAGTCTGCAATTACTTCTTTCATTATATCGACATAGGGACGCCAATCTAAGCGGTCCTCAGGGTATGGTAATACATAAGGTTCGACTAAAATAATTTGAACCTCTCGTTCAGTCAATGTCTTTAATAAATATCGATAATTCTCTTTATATTGTTCGAGAATTGTTTCTGTATAGGGAATACCAGCTGACAAACGGTGCCAAATATCATTAATTCCAATTTGAATCGTCACTATATCTGGATTTAAATCAAGGCAGTCCACTTGCCAACGAGTGAATAAATCGGTCAATTTATCACCACCAACCCCTTGATTTAAGATTTTTAATTGAAGGGGAATATATTGACGATATAACTGTCCGGCAATCATATTGACATAACCTTGCCCTAAATTCGCACCGAAGTATTCACCACGCCCAGCATCCGTAATGCTATCACCGATAAACAGTAGCGTATTTTTATGTTGTAATTGTACCATTTGTTTAACCTCCTAATAGAATTGTTAAGTATGTATTCAATTATTATTATATGATACTTGGAAGCGATTCACTAGTAATGTGAATAAACTGGTTTTTATATCAATTAGCTTGAAAATTGGTTATGATGTAAGAAATTCAATGTGGAGGTCGACTAATGATTCAAGGTATATTTTATTCATTATTTGCGGGAATCTTAATTGCTTTACAAAGTATCTTTAATACGAATATTAGCGCTAAGACGGGTTCTTGGACAATGACAACCGTTGTTCACGGAGTTGGATTTTTAGCAGGTTTGTTAATTGTTATGTTTGTTCGAGACGGTAGTGTGGAAGAGTTACTTTCAGTAAACAAGATGTACTACTTAAGTGGGATCTTCGGCGTATTAATTGTTTATTTTGCTGCCCAGGGAATGATGAGTTTAGGACCTGTCTATTCCTTTATGATATTAATGGTAGCACCATTATTAATTGCGCTCATTATTAATACGAATGGCTGGTTTAATGTAGAAATGATTGAATTAACATCAGGCAAAGTCTTTGGTATGATAATAATGATTATCGGTATCGTTATTTTTCAAAGAGGCTAGCTTTAAAGGTAAATAAAATATCAAAAGGGGTAAAGTAGAATATGACATATTACTTTCAAGAACATCAATGGGAACCATATGTATACAACAGATTAAACCAGTTAATTGACCAATTTAAAACAAGTGAATCATCAAATTTTAAAACGAAACCCTATGTTGTTTTTGACTTTGATAATACAAGTATTATTGGCGATGTAGAAGATAATTTGATGATCTACATGCTAGATCACTTATTATATAAGATGACTCCCGAAGAGTTTGAACAAATAATTATCACTGACATATTTGATATGGATACTAACTTAGATGAGGCACTTGAACACACTACCCCAAGAAAGTTAGCGATAGATATTATTCGAAGCTACACTTGGCTGTGGGAGCACTACATTAATAAAGATAAGGGCGAACGACTTAGCTTAGAAGCTATCAAAGAAACAGGTCAATACAAAGCTTTCCAAGCAAAACTTCGCTACTATTATGTCAATGTGAATGGTAAATTGACTCGTCAAGCAGGAAAACCTTGGCTCACTTATTGGTTTAAAGGTTACACTCCGGAAGAGTTAACTCGCTTAACAAAAGAAATGCTGAAAGAAGCAACTAATAAAAAAGCTGAGAAGCACATTTATTTAACACCTGAAGAGCTACTTGGTCAAGCGGATCAAATTAGTAGTGAATTCCAAAGTGGTTTGATCTATCCAGAAGAATTAATTGCTTTATATGAAGCCTTTCAAGCGAATGGTATTGTGACTTATGTCGTGAGTGCGAGTCCGGTTGATGTTGTCAGAACAGCAGCAAGTGAATATCAATTCAAAGTGCCAAAAGAGCAAGTCATTGGAATGAATTATGATTTAGACGCTGAGGGTAAGATTGAAGCCCATATGACAGCTGGGTCGCCGATTACGAAAAAAGACGGAAAGACAGAGGCGATAATGAATTTAATTGCTCCTAAGCATGAGAACCGCCAACCTATCGCTTTATTTGGTGACAGCATGGGGGATTATCATATGATGACAGAATTAAAAGATGTATCGTTAAATGTGATCTTTAATTGTTTAAATCAAGATAAGACTAAAGACTTGAAACAGATTGCAAAGAAGCAGTATCAAAGTGATGATGCGAATTTTGTAGTCCAAGGGCGAGATGAGAATGCAGTTCGTCTGATCCCGAATACTAAGACATTAGCACTTGGTCAAACTGAATTAGAATACTAAATTGATTAGATAATTAGATTAAGTCTTTGAATTATTTTATAATAATTAACATAGGAGGCGTTATAAATGAAGAAAGTTGCAGTAATTTTAGCTAATGGTTTCGAAGAAGTTGAGGCAGTTGCACCGATAGATATTTTACGCCGAGCGAAATTTGAAGTTGATATTTATGGATTAACAGAAGAAGTAACGGGAGCGCATAATATTATTATTAAAGCGGATCACATTCTGGAAGAGCCTATAAAAGGTTATAATTTAATTATGCTACCAGGTGGGATGCCAGGAGCGAAAAATCTACGTGACAATGAACTTGTTATCAAGTCTCTTCAACAAGCCAATCAAGACCAACAACAGATTGCAGCAATTTGTGCGGCACCCATTGTATTAGAAAAGGCAAATCTCTTAGACGGTAAGAATTTTACCCACTTCCCAGGATTTGAAGATCAACTGACAAGTGGTTTAGACCAAAAAGAGGCTGTCGTAGTTATAGACGGCAATATTGTCACGGCACGTGGTGCGGGGGTAGCCCTTGAATTTGGTTATACTTTAGTTGATTTACTTGGCGGTGACGGCGAAGCGATTCGTCAAGATATGCAATATAATTATTTATTTAACTAAGCAATAGATAGTAGGTTTAAAGCTGTAAGAATTGTTTAAAGCAATTCCTACAGCTTTTTCTAAATATCAGACCATATGCTGATGCCCGCAATTATTAGCATTGATATATTAGAAACAAATAAACCGACGGAGGTAACAATGGCAAGGAAAACGAAGAGACAGGCGAAGTCGTCTGGTACGGGAAAATTAGTCTTAATCTTATTTGCTCTTATAATTATCATTGGCACAATTGTTTTAGCTTTTATTTATTTTACCGAAGATGCGAAAACTAATTACCAACCATACTATACAATGGCTCAAGCCAATGAAAACTATTTAATTGAAAATCAATCCCAAATTGTTGCTAATATAAAAGCAACGGATGTTGACCTACAACAATTAGGTCACGTCTTTATCCCTGAGGCTCCTGCCAATTATATTGATATTCAACATGTTGGACAGCATAATGTGCCATACTTAAACCAAAATGATCCAAGATGGGCGGACAAACATTATGGTACGGATGCGTCACAAACAATTTGGGAAAATGGCTGTGCTATAGTTGTCTTAGCAATGATAGATAGTTACTTTACTAACACAGAAGTCAGACCTGAAGAAATTACACGGTGGGCTGGAGACGAATACTATATGACAAATCAAGGAACGTCTTGGTCTATTTATTCAGCTTTTGGACAAGATTTTGGCTATGATGTTGTGGATGTAGGTAATGATTTTTACTCAGCGGTGAATCTATTAGATAATGGTTACTTAGTTGTCGTATCAGTTGGGCCAGGCACATTTACTCAAGGTGGCCATGTGATGTTAATGCGAGGCTATCAAGATGGTTTAGTCTATCTGAATGATCCCAATGATGCACCAGACAAGATGTTTAGTATTCAAGGGATTGAAGCACAGACAGTGATTGATGATGCGCTGAATTACTGGGCGATCGCCCCAATATAATGATTATAGACAAACTTTAAGGAGAGATATGCATGATACACGTATTATTTGTATGTTTAGGGAATATTTGCCGCTCACCGATGGCGGAAGCGGTCTTTAGAAAGATGATTCAAGAAGAAGGACTGACGGACAAAATTACGGTTGATTCTGCTGGAACGAGTTCTTGGGAAGAAGGGAATGCCACACACTCAGGTACAAAACAACGATTGGCCCAAGAAGATATTTCAGTTGATGGTATGTATTCACGTCCACTAAATGAAGATGATATACAACAAGCGACCTACATTATCGGAATGGACGAAAGTAATATGAAGAACATCCAAAAATTCACAAATGGCCAAGCAAAAGGGCAAACGAAGAAGTTACTTTCTTTTACTGGCAGTGGTGAAGATATCGCTGATCCTTACTATACAGGTGATTTTGAGACAACGTATACTCAAGTATATACCGGCTGTCAGGCATTATTAGAGGAAATCAAACAAGAACTTGAATGATTTTAATAGAACGGTATTAATTCGTCCGTACATTTGTTATAATTAGATGAGAATGATTAGAATAGAGGTAATTTATGAGTCGAGAATTTATGAAAGATTACAAGCGAATTGTGATTAAGATTGGAACAAATTCAATTATGCTTGAAGGAAACCAAATTGATTATAAGAAGTTAGATCGATTAGCCTTTGTATGTTCAACATTAATCCAAGAAGGAAAAGAAGTCATTATTGTGACTTCGGGAGCTGTCGGTGTAGGGGCAAGTCATTTAAATTTAACTGAATACCCCCAAACAATTGAAGAACAACAAGCTTTGGCTGCCATTGGACAAAGTATTCTAATGGGGCATTATAGTCGTTTCTTCCAATATTACAACCGAGCCACAGCTCAAATTCTACTGACTCGTGATGTTGTGACGTTTGAAACCTCATACTACAACGTTAAGCGAACAATGAATACTCTGCTGAAGCAGAAAATAGTTCCAATTATTAACGAGAATGATGCGATTGCCGATGATGAGTTGAATCATCAAACAAAATTTGGTGATAACGACACGCTGTCGGCCATCGTTGCAGGTGTCAGTGAAGCGGATTTACTCATTATTATGAGTGATGTGAATGGTTTATACGATTCAAATCCGAAAGAGAATCCAGATGCTACATTAATCGAACACGTAGGGGAAATTACTGATGAAATTGAATTAATGGCAAGCGGTAAAGGCTCAGCCTTTGCGACAGGTGGTATGGCTACGAAACTTAAAGCAGCCGAAAAAATACTCAATCAAAAGCAAGCCATGATTATAACAAGTGGTGAAGATCCAGTATCTATCTTAAGAATACTGGAAGGAGATGTTATTGGTACTTTATTTAAGTAATACATAGAATAAGGAGAATTAATAATGACTGAACAATGGAATGCTAAATTAATTGAATTAGGTAAAAATGCAAAAGCAGCAGCAAAAATCTTGCGCCATGTTACAGAAGCAGAGAAGAATGACGCTCTTTTAAAAATGGCTGACGCAGTAGTTGCGAATCAAGGTGCAATTATTACTGCAAATCAAAAAGACCTTGAACTTGGAAAAGAAAAAGGACTTACAGATGCTTTGCTAGAAAGATTGACATTGACAGAAAAAAGAGTAGAAGCAATGGCGAATGGCCTTCGTCAAATGGCAGCCTTACCCGATCCAACTTTAGTGACTGAGAAACAATGGATAAACCGAGATGGTTTGAAAATTTCTCGTCAACGTGTTCCATTAGGTGTTATTGGTATTATTTACGAATCTCGTCCCAACGTTACGGTGGATGCGACAGGTTTATGTATTAAGTCCGGTAACGCAGTTATCTTAAGAGGTGGAAAAGAAGCCTTAGAGAGTAATCAAGCAATTGTGAATGTTCTTCAAAAAGCTTTAGAAGATACTAAACTTTCAACGGAGACTATTCAACTTATTACGAATCCATCACGTGAACTTGCGAGTCAATTTATGCGATTAAACGACTATGTTAATTGTTTAATTCCTCGTGGTGGGGCAGGTTTAATCAATACTGTTATGCGACAAGCGACGGTACCAGTCATTGAAACGGGTGTAGGGAACTGCCACTTATATATTCATGAAGCAGCTGATATTGAAAAAGCACGCAACATTTTAATTAACGGTAAGACACAAAGAAATTCTGTATGTAACGCCCTAGAATCTTTAGTCATCGATGAAGCCATAGCTAGGACAGCTTTACCGGAATTTGTTGAAGCTTTAAAAGAATATCAAGTTGAAGTTCGTGGAGATGAGAAAGCGAGAGCGATTGTTTCAACAATTGGAGCAGCAACGGAAGAAGATTATGCTACAGAGTTCCTTGATAGCATTATCGCAGTCAAAGTTGCAACTGATTATGATGATGCCTTCCAACATATTGAAACCTATTCTACGGGGCATTCAGACGCTGTGGTAACTGAAGATTACTCAACAGCTCAAGCTTTCCTAAAAGATATTGATTCTGCCGTTGTGTATGTCAATGCATCCACGCGATTTACAGATGGTGAAGTGTTTGGTTTTGGTGGTGAGATGGGTATTAGTACTCAAAAACTACATGCTAGAGGGCCAATGGGACTTGAAGCATTAACAAGTTATAAATACACAGTCGAAGGAAATGGGCAAGTAAGAGAATAAAATTAAAGAACATTTCAAGCTGGGGTAATGACGTGAGCATTACCCCATATATTTATATCATGATACTGATATTACTTGAAAAATGGACAGATACACTTTATAATAAATATATGAAAATAAATTCATATGAAAGGTGGCAGTTATTATGAAATATCAACTCATTGGCATTCGTAATCAAGATCACGCTAATAAATTATTTAATAAAATTAAGCAATTACCTAATAAAGAACATATACATCTAAATGAAGAGGAATTAGAAATTGAAGTCGAAGATATTACTTGTTATGAAAATCTACAAAGATTACTCAGCTATGAAAAAGTAGGCATAAAGTCACTCGAATTTCATGAGCATGAACATCACCATTCACAAGAACATAGCCATGACCATAGTCATGATGTGGATTTTACAAGTGGGAGTCAAGCGGCGCGCAATATGATGATCGTTTTTGGAATTAATATTGTCTTTAGTTTACTAGAAGCAATCTTTGGCTTTATATTTAATAGTGCATCTATATTAGCAGATGCTGTCCATGACTTTGGGGATGCTTTGTCCATTGGACTTGCGTGGTTTTTCCAAAAGATTTCTTTAAAAGGCTCAGACTCGACGTTTTCATACGGTTATAAACGATATTCGCTTTTAGGTGCTTTAATTACAAGTGTTGTGCTCTTGGTAGGGTCGGCCGTGATGATTATTCACTCAGGTGAAAAACTGATGAATCCTGAACCAGTAAATTATCAAGGGATGTTAATATTGGCGATTTTTGCGATTATTGCCAATGGGGTTTCTGCTTGGATTATTAGTAAAGGCTCGTCGCATAATGAATCTATCTTGTCACTTCATTTACTTGAAGATGTCTTAGGGTGGGTTGGAGTATTAGTTGTGAGTGTTGTGTTACACTTTACCGATTGGTACTTTTTAGATCCGCTACTATCAATTGGAATCGCGCTCTTTATACTTTATAAGACCATTCCAGAATTTATGAAAGTTGTGAGATTATTCTTACAAGCCGTACCAGATAATATTGATAGTAAAAAACTTCGGGAAAAAATTCAAAACATCGATAATATTAATGGCCTGTCACACTTCCATTTATGGTCGTTAGATGGCGAAGCACATATGATGTCTATGACAATTAGTACAACATCTGATTCTGTTCAAACGCATGAACAAATTAAAAACGAAGTGCGTCATATTCTTTTAGAGAGTGATATCGCTCATTCAAATATCGAAATTGTTTATGACCCTTATAATATCTTAAATAGTAAGTAAAAAAATTGAACCTGATTTTGACTAGGAAAGCCTAGCCATCATTCAGGTTCATTTTTGTATGAATTATTTTTCAAAGTAGTTTTGATAAAGATTATTTAAAGCCTTTTTAAGGTCTTTACTTGGAATAGCGAAGAACATACTAATCTCAGAAGCACCTTGGTTAATCATACGTAAACTGATATTACTGTCTGCGAAGGCAGCAGTAGCTTTATTCGCGATACCAATCGTATCACGCATTCCTTCTCCAACAATTGCAATGATTGCTAAGTCTCTTTCAACATGAATCCATTCAGGTTCGAATTGTTGTTCAATATCTTCAAGCAATTCTTCCAGTTTATTATTATTTTCAAATTGATTCGCACGCATAACGACTGAAATGTCATCAATACCTGTTGGAATATGCTCAACGTTAATATCATGGTCTTCAAAAATTTGTAATAGACGACGTGTATAACCAACTTCTCGGTTTAGTAAGTAGCGTTTAATAGTGACAGAAATAAATCCTTCGTCTCCACTCACGCCGATCACTGGATATTTTTTAACCTCTCCACGGTCGACAACAATTTTAGTCCCTACAATTTCAGGAGCATTAGTGTTTTTTATCTGAATTGGAATACGAACTTCATATAAAGGTGTTAATGCCTCATCATGGAAAATACCAAAACCAGAATAAGCAAGCTCTCGCATTTCTCGATAAGTAATTTCATTAATCGCATGAGGATTTTTTACTATGCCTGGATGAGCTGAGTAAATATGTGATTGATCCGTATAGTTCTCATAGATGTCTGCTTCAACCCCACGTGCAATAATCGCACCCGTAATATCTGACCCTCCACGTGAGAAAGTGACGATATCACCTTTTTTTGATACTCCGAAGAACCCAGGAATCACAAGAACTTTATCACTGTCTTTATTTTCAGCGATTTTGCCATAAGATTCTTTAAGAAGTTGGGCATTACCGGGTTCATCGGTCACAAAGATTCCCATAGCTTCTGGTGATTTATATTCTGCTTCTAAACCGATTTTGTTAAAGTATTGGCTGATTAGTTGGGCATTAAAGTCTTCTCCACATGATTTTAAGGCATCGAGTAATCGTTCTGAATTCGTAATCGTTTGAAGTAAATCATGTAATTGTGCTTGGAATTCTTTAACAATCGCTACATCAATATCAAGATCTTCGGCTATTTGTTGGTATCTATCTATGATTTGATTTTCGATACTTGTCGTCGATATGCCGATCGAATGATTCGTATGAAGGGCAATGAGTAAGTCGGTTATTTTAATATCCGAATCATTACGTTTACCTGGGGCGCTGACGACAACAAAGCGAATGTTTGAATCATTTCTAATAATATTTGCTACTTTTTTAATTTGAGATGCGGAACTTAAAGAACTTCCGCCGAACTTTGCAACTTTCATGTATTATTACTCCTCTTTTTTTTAATCTGATTATAATAATACATTATTTATTGGCAAATTCATACCACCTGTTGTAAAATATGCATGAGGGAAATTTTAATGTATCTCTAATATAAATTAAGGAGAATTTAAATATGAAGATTGCAATCTTAGGTATGGGTACAGTTGGAAGTGGAGTTATTAAGGTGATTCAAGAGAATCAAGTGGAGATCCAACAGTTTACCAATGAAGCGATTGAAGTTTCACATGTGTTTGCTAAAGCGATTAATAACCAGCATGGCGCTGACTTTCAAAATGTGATAGTTACAGAGAATATCGATGATATATTGAATAGTGATGTAGAATTAGTTGTTGAAGTGATGGGTGGGATTGATTTTACCTTTGGTGTTCACCAAAAATTCTTATCAAAAGGGATACATGTTGTCAGTGCAAATAAAGATATGTTAGCAGTTCATATTAAAGAATTAGCTAAAATTGGCGATGAAAATAAAGCGCAATTAGGTTACGAAGCAAGTTGTGCCGGTGGGATTCCCATTATTAATGCGTTAACTTATGGTTTACAAGCGAATAAGATCAATCGTGTGATGGGGATTTTAAACGGAACGACAAATTATATTCTAACAAAGATGACACAAGATGCTTGGTCATACGATAAAGCGTTAAAAGATGCTCAAGAAAAAGGCTATGCTGAAAAAGATCCAACCAATGATGTGGAAGGATTGGATGCAAGACGTAAGATTGCCTTACTATCTCGAATTGCTTACAAACAAAACTTAAACGTTGAAGATATTCCAGTTAGAGGGATAAGCCAAGTGAGCGTAAAAGATTTAGAATATGCACAAGCAGCTGGCCTGACTATGAAATTATTAGGTAAGAGTGAATTTCATGGCGACAAAGTTCAAATCAGTGTTGAGCCCGTATTACTACCGAATAATCATCAACTTGCCACAGTGAATGACGCAGCAAACGCGGTTTACGTCAACGGGAATGCTTTTGGTGAAACAATGTTCTACGGACCCGGTGCAGGAAGTTTAGAGACAGCTTCAGCCGTAGTTTCAGATGTGATGAATATTGCTAAATTTGGCTTTGTGGGAAACTTAATTGTTGAAGAAGATGCAAATATTGACTTGGCTGGAGAAGCAGCGTCATACTTTATTCGCTTTGCACAAGGGCAAACAGAAGTTCAATTAGATGTAAATTATAAAGTTATAGCTGATGAAGATGAATTAGTTATCATTACTGAAGATATGAGCGCAAATGCATTAGAACGGTTAGAGAATAGTCATCAAGTTGAGGCAGTATACGTAGTAATTAAAGATTAGAATTGGAAGTGGATAGTGTGAACAATGTATCATTAAAGATACCAGCAACAAGCGCCAATCTTGGGCTCGGCTTTGATACAATGGGTCTGGCAGTGAATAAATATTTATATATTAAGGCAACTGAGAGTGACAAATGGGAATTTGAATTTCTCGATGAAGAATTACGTGATTTACCTAATGGAGAAGCGAATTTCGTCGCTAGTACAGCCATTGGTATTGCCAAGACATACAATAAGGTGATGCCTGATTTATTTATTGAAATGTCGAGTGAAATTCCACTTACACATGGATTGGGAAGTTCATCGAGTGCTATTGTGGCTGGAATCGAGTTAGCAGATCATTATTGTCAACTAGGATTATCAATGTATGATAAGATTTTACTCGCCTCTAAGATTGAAGGGCACCCAGATAATGTTGGACCATGTATTACTGGAGGAGCTTTCGTAGGATATTATCGAGACGGTTACTTAGCTTATCATCAATTAAACTTAGATAAGATTAGTTTGATCCTATCAATACCTCCTTACGAGATTTCAACGAAAGTGGCCCGCGAAGCGATTCCGGATTCGTACGAAAAAGGCGCAGCGATCGAACAAAACGCTCTAAATAATGTCATGTTACTTTCAATGGTTAATAAAGACTATAAAACAATGGGTGAGTTGATGATGCAAGATAAATTTCATGAACCATATCGCCAACCATTAATTGCAGAGTTTCCTGAGATTAAAGAAATTGCGGTGAAGAATGGGGCTTATGCTACTGTCATAAGTGGCGCAGGGCCAACCGTTTTAACACTTTGTCCAGAAGATAAAGTTGAGGGAATATTAAAAGAACTGCAACAAGTATCGACATGTACACACGAAAGTGTTGAAGTGCATTATAATTAAGCATAAAAAGGAGTCCACTTTAAAGATATTCATCTTATAAGTTGGCTCCTTTAGACTTTATAACACATATAAAAAAGGCCGTTGAGCAACGCTCAACGGCCTTTTAATTTTTGCTTACTAATTATTCAGCAATTTTCTTTTGATATTTATCAGCTAAGCCTGTAGAACGGAAGATCCATTTTACAATCTCAACGATAATTACAATACTGAATGCAACAGCAATAGAAATTGCCCATTCAGTAGGTCCAGGGATAGTTACCGAGAAGTATGTGTTAATTCCAGGAATTAAGATTACTCCAAGTAATAAAGCACCAGAAAGAATGAAGGCACCGTTTAAGTATTTGTTATCAAACGGATTTCCACTGAATAATGAACCAAAGATTGATTTAACGTTATATGAGTGGAATAGTTGGATAAATCCAAGTGTAATGAATGCCATTGTTTCAGCAGTTTGATGTTCTACTTTTAGAACGTATTCACCAATATAGTAAACAGCTAAAGTAAGGAAACCTTCAAGTACACCTTGGTAAGCAATACTTGGTAATACACCGAATGATAAGAAACTATCTTTCTTAGTACGAGGTGCTTGTTTCATCGCTTGAGGTTCAGCTTTCTCCATACCTAAAGCAATTGCCGGGAACACATCTGTTACTAAGTTAATCCATAAGATATGAACAGGTTCTAAGATTGTCCAACCGAATAAAGTTGCAACGAATAAAGTTAAAACCTCTCCTAAGTTAGCCGAAAGCAAGAACTGAACAGCTTTTTGAATATTAGTAAATACTTTACGTCCTTCTTCAACTGCAACAACGATTGTTTCGAAGTTATCATCAGCAAGAACCATATCTGAAGCACCTTTAGCAACTTCGGTACCAGTGATACCCATACCAACACCAATGTTTGCTTGTTTAAGTGATGGTGCATCGTTAACCCCGTCACCAGTCATTGAGATTGTACGATCATTTGCTTGCCATGCTTTAATAATACGAACTTTATGTTCAGGTGATACACGAGCATATACAGAGAAGTTAGAAACATCTTTAGCTAATTCTTCATCAGTCATATTGTCTAACTCAGCACCAGTACGAACATGTTCTTCGTTATTAGGTTCATTAGGATCTAAGATTGATAAACGTTCAGCGATTGCTTGTGCTGTAATAGCGTGGTCACCAGTAATCATAACTGTACGGATTCCTGCTTCACGAGCACGGCGGATAGCTGCACCAGCTTCAGAACGCTCAGGGTCGATCATACCAACAAGTCCAGCAAAGATTAAATCTTGCTCAACTGTTTCAGTACTCATTGTATCTGGAACAGTGTCGACAATCTTATAAGCACCAGCTAATACACGTAGTGCTTCACGAGCCATGTTTTCGTTCTCTTTAAGCGTATTATCAATATCTGCTTGAGTAATATCAGTGATTTGACCATTGTTATCAATTTTAGTTGCACGTTGGATTAATTGATCCGGTGCACCTTTAACAGCTATAAAGAAACGTCCGTCTTCCATTTTGTGGATTGTTGACATTAATTTACGGCCTGAATCGAATGGTACTTCGTTTACACGAGGTTCAGAGCTTACTGCATCTTTTACATCAAAGCCTTGCTCGATCGCATATTTGATCATAGCCGCTTCAGTAGGGTCACCAATTAATTCACCTTTACCATCGATTTCAGTATCGTTAGCGAATGTAATTGAACGTAATAAAGGATTTGTATGAGCAATCTCTTCTGACGCGTCATGAAGCTCGCCATCATAGAATACTTTTTCAATCGTCATTTTATTAACAGTTAATGTACCAGTTTTATCTGATGCAATAACTTCAGTACTACCTAAAGTTTCAACGGCAGGTAATGTACGAACTAGCGCATTACGGTTTGCCATTGATGTTGTACCTTGCGAAAGGATAATAGTTGTAATCGCAGGTAAACCTTCTGGAATAGCAGCAACTGCTAATGAGATAGAAACTAATAACATATGAGTAATTTTAAAGTCTTGGAATGTAATTCCGACGATGAATGTTAATACTGCAATAACAATGATTGCGATTGTTAAGTTTTTACCTAATTGCTCTTGGTCACGTTGTAATGGTGTTAATTGCCCTTCAGTGTTTGCTAACATGTTAGCAATATGACCAACCTCAGTATCCATACCAGTACCAGTAACGATACCTAAACCACGACCATAAGTTACGTTTGTACTTGAGAAGGCCATGTTTTCACGGTCACCGATACCGACGTTTTCTTCATCGATTGTGTCAGTACTTTTAACAACTGGAACTGACTCACCAGTTAATGAAGCTTCTTCAATTTGTAATGAGTTTGCTTCAATTAAACGTACATCGGCAGGAACAACGTCCCCAGCTTCTAATGTAATAATGTCCCCAGGTACTAATTCAGTACTTTTAACTGAGTTCATTGAACCGTCACGGCGCACATGGGCTTCAGGAGAAGCCATGCTTCTTAGGGATTCAATAGCATTTTCTGCTTGCTGTTCTTGGAAAACTCCCATAATTGCATTTAAAATAACAACGATTAAAATAATGATTGAGTCGGCAATACCTTCACCTTCAGCAATCCCAACAAAACCTGCAACGACAGCTGCTACTAATAATACTATGATCATAAAGTCTTTAAACTGATCTAAGAATTTTTGTAGAAGTGTTCGTTTTTCTTCTTCTTGAATTTCGTTCGCACCGTATTTTTCAATACGCGCTTGCGCCTCAGAAGAGCTCAAACCTTGTGAAACGTTACTGTCAAGCTTAGAGACAATTGAATCTGTCGATTCACGATAGGCAACAAAATCTTTCATTAACAATATTCCTCCTATTTCTTTTGTTATAAGTTAGTTTACTTGAAAAAGAGACTTATACCAACTATAAAGCGGATGCGATACAGGTGGCATAAGTCTCACTATTTAAGTACAGTACCAGTAGCTTAATTACTACTTATCGATGTTGATACTGACGAGGACAATTCCCCTAGTTACTCCCTTATGAACAATTATTATCACTATTATAAAAGATTACAAAAAAATTATCAAACTAAATCTTCGTTAATTATGAAGTTTTTTCTAATAATGTTTGCTTTTTTATTAAATTAACGCATTTTCCCTACAATATCATTTAAAGAAGTGTTATTATAACTTCGATATATGATACGTGTTTTTTAATATATATAAAATTTTGGAGGTAAGTAGATGAGTGGTAATAGAGAGCCCAAGACAAGACGTGAAGCGAGAAGAAGTAGAAAGAAAGAGCGTAAGCGTGGCGGTGGGTTACGGATGTTCTTTGGTATCCTGTTAATTTTAGTAGCAGTTGGATTGCTAGCATTAGATCCAATTAAAAGCTACATAATTGAACAAGGAAGTACTCAAAACGCGGTTGGTAATTTAACACGTGAACAAATTGAGACAAACCAAAGTGTAGACGTAACGTATGATTGGGGAGATATTAATACCTTAAATGCTCGAGAAGTTATAGCAAGTGGTGTGAATCCAAGTGATTTACCTACGATTGGTGGAATCGCAATGCCTGAATTAGGAATGAACTTACCAATTAATAAAGGTGTATCAAATGAAGGTATGTTCTATGGTGCAGGGACGCTCTATCCTGATCAAGAGATGGGAGTATCCAACTATTCATTAGCAAGTCACTACTCAATTAATGATGGATTGTTATTTGAACCTTTAATACGTGCTGAAATTGGTCAAACAATTTACTTAACTGACTTAGAGAATATTTATGTTTATCAAGTAGATTATATAGAAACTGTTCCAGCAACTGCAGTAGAAGTTACTTATCCTACTGAAGAAGGCCGTGTAACATTAATTACATGTGATCCGGGCTTAATAGACCGTCTTATCGTTCAAGGGGCACTTGTTGACACCGTTAGTGTCGATGATGCTTCTCCAGAAATGTTACAAGCGTTTGATATTGCACAAACAATTACAAGTTAAGTATAATATAGTCGAACCGTATTTACTTATAGAGTAGATGCGGTTCTTTTTTTAACCGGCATGATTATTTATGAATAATTAATGAATTAACTGAGAAAGATTGCTTTTAAATTATGATGTTTTTTGTACTTTAACCTATATAAAAGTGCTTTATGGTAAATTTAATATATAGTTATTACAAATATATTTAGGAGGTAAGAAAGATGAAGATGAAGAAGATGAAGTATATAACAGCTTTATTTATGATTATGTCTTCTTTTGTGGGTCTGTTCGTAGGCTTACAACCCGTCAATGCACAGGAGAATGCGGTCACATCAGTCACTGTAGATGCTCAAGTGTATTTAGCAATGTATGGCGGTGAGCCGACACAACAAACTCAAATCAGTTATGACATAATTCAAACTGATCCAGATACGGGTGAAGGGACACTCGTTTATAGTTATCGTTCTAATGAACCAAATACTGAACCATTGATGTTAACACCAGGTAATTATAAATTCAGATTGTATGATGGCGGTAATTTCCAACGTGACGGACAAGAATTAATTCCAGCACGCGTAGAACAAACCCATCCAACAACAACTGATCAAGATATTCTAAAAGAATTAAGCCAAACCGGTGATTTAATACCATGGGGGGATGGTACTGTAGTATTAGATGTGCCATTCAAGATTGAATTAGGAGATAACTTATTAAATGAAGCAACTAACCACTATGAGACGGAATTAGTTGTCACGATAGCGGATCAGCAATCGATTGCAACACTTCCAGAGAATCCAGATGAACCGGATACACCAGGTGAAGAAGTACCTGAAGAACCGGGTACATTAATGGTTCAAGTTATTGGTAGTGATGGCTCATTAGTAGCGAACACTGTGCTTAGTGTAAATGGTGAAGAGTTTACAACAAATGCGCAAGGTCTCCTTCAAGTTGACAATGTTCCAGCTGGAGAGGTCCAAGTAGAAGTACTTTCTGTACCGGAAGCTTATTCAATGGAAGGCATCACAATGCCGACAGAACCGATTACGGTAGTGAGTCAAGAAGCAACAAGTGTTGAAATATCTGTTGAACGCATTCCAGAAACTCCAGAAGCAAACACAGTAACTTTAACTGTTCTGGATGAAGAATCAGTGCCGGTTTCTAATGTTTCGATGACATTGAATGATCGTGAAATTTATACAGATGTTAACGGTCAAGTGGTATTCTCAGAAGTACCCGTAGGAGAAGCAACTTATACAATTAATAGTGTTCCTGAAGGATATAGCCTAGAACAAACGACAGGAACAGTTGTTGTTGATCCAACCACTCCCACAGAAGCAACGATTACTTTATCAACAGATGTCAATACAAACAACATTGAATTTGTGGTAACAAATGAAGCTTTTGGACCCATTAATGGAGTGGAAATTCAAATCGCTGACAGTGTTTATACTACAACTGAAACAGGCCGAGTGGAAACTGAAGCCTTACCAGTTGGCGGTTACTCATATGATGTAATTTCAGCTCCAGAAGGATTTGAAATACCTGTAACAGGAAGTGTAAACGTAGTTGAATCTGCACCTACTGAAGAAGCAATTGTCTTACCAACATCAGTAGCTTATGGTTCATTATTAGTTAATGTTGTTGATGATGTACAGCAACCAATTATTGGTGCAGAACTTACATTAGGTGAGCAAACTGCAATCACAGATGGTAGCGGGCAAGTCGTATTTGAAGATTTAGAAGCAAATCAATCTTATAACTACTCTGTTACGGCTTTACCAGAAGGTTATGTCTTAGATGGAGAAGATGAAGTAAGAACGATTACAATTAATCCAGACCAACAAGTTGAAGATACACTGGTCATTGCGCAAGCAGAACAGGTTGGTAGTGCTGTATTTACAGTGGTTGATGAAGCTAGCCAACCCGTTGAAAATGTTGAAATCCAATTAGGCAATGAAACTGCCACAACAAACCCAAGCGGTGTGGCTGAATTTACTGACATTGGACCGGGTACTTTTAACTATACGGTGACAAATTTACCAGAACAATATGAAACACCGGCGGAAGGTCAACTAACAATTGTTGTCAATGAAGAAGCAACACAAGAAATTAATCTAAGTAAAGTTGAGCAATTTGGGAATGTAACATTTAATGTTGTGGATCAAAATAACGAACCCGTTGATGGCGCTCAAATCACACTGAATGATAATACTTATCCATCAAATTCAAGTGGACAAGTGATTATTGAAGGATTAAACGCAAATCAAACATACAACTATACTTTAGCAAGCTTACCAGAAAATTATACTGGTCAAGTATCTGGCACAGTGATAATTGAAGCGAATAATCATATTGAAGAGACTGTTACTGTAGAAAGAGAACTTGCACCCGGACAAATAACGATTACAGTCATGGATCAAAACGACCAAGCTGTGTCTGGTGCCCAAGTACAGTTGAATGAAGATCAAACAGAAACAACCAATGCCGAAGGTCAAGTTGTATTTGATGAACTGGCAGAAGGTACTTACGAATATGTTATTAGTGAGTTACCAGAAAATTATGAACATAATATCGCTTCTCAAAGTGTTTATATCGCTGAAGGAGCAACAGAAGCTCGAACTCTACAAGTTCAACATAATGTCCAACCGGGAACAGTCATCTTTAATGTAACTGATCAAGATAATTCTCCAGTAGAAGGAGCGGTTATTTCAATCAATGACACAACGATTACAACGAATGATGAAGGAACGGCAACAATTTCGGATATTGAACCCAATACGTACACTTATTCAATCACAGAATTACCAGAAGGATATATTGGTAATGCTAGTGGAGAAGTGACTGTCAATGAATCAGAAATAACAACTGCAGCAATGAGCGTTGAAAGAGAAGTCGAATTATCAACGGCTGATATTAAAGTAGTTGATCAAAACGGGGATGCTGTTGAAGGTGCAAGCCTTGCCTTTGGTGGCTTAACTGGAACAACGAACTCTGAAGGTATCGCTCATTTTGAAAGCCTTGAACCAGGTCGTTACAATTATTCTGTAACGAGTACACCAAATGGTTACTATAATAATTCAGAAGAACAAGTGACTGAGCTTGAAGAAGGTTCAGCTTTTGAATCAGAGATTATTATTGAAAAATTACCAGAAACTGGTTCAGTAACAATTCAAATTAGAGATAATAATAATCAACCTGTCGCAGGTGTTGATATTAGAATTGATCATGAAACATATACAACAGATAATAACGGGGAAGTGACCGTAGATAACTTAGAAGCTGGTTCTTACCCATATGAAATTATCAATGTACCTGAAGGTTTTGAAATCGAAGAATTAACAGGTGAATTTGGGATTGTAGCGAATGAAACAATTACCGTTAGCCCAAGCGCAACTGCTCAAGAATCTTCAAGTTCTGAGGAGTCAAGTTCACAAGAATCGAGTTCAGAACAATCAAGCTCGCAAGAATCAAGTAGCGAGTCTTCTAGTCAGTCACAATCATCAAGTGTGATTGTTGATGAGTCGCAAAGCTTAACACCTGCTGAGCAAGCAAGTATTGATGAAGAAGCTTCACAAGCGACAAGACAATTTATTGATGCTGAAACAGGTATAGAAGTTTGGGTAAACCCACAAGACGCAATGAAAGTTTCAAGCATTCACGTTGATACTTTAGATAGTGCAGCAACTTTAGAAAATGCAGATGCAGATATTTACACAATTACTTTATTGGATGAGAATAACGAAGCAGTTCAATTAACTCGAATTGCCGAGATTAAAATTCCAACACGTCCTGTTAATTCGCAATTACGAGTGGTTCGTGTAAACGATAGCAACAATTCAAACTTAACATTTGCATTACATAACCAAAGAATTACCTTCAGAACTCAACAATTAGGTACATTCGGTATTGTGTATAATGCAGAACAAGCGTCTATCTCACAAGAAGAATCTGTGGAAGTGACAGTCGAATCAAGTGTAGAAGAGAATGATGATGACCTACCAAATACCGGTGAAACGTCAACAAAAGGAATTTTATTCTTAGGCGTTTTAGTATTACTAAGCGGAGTATATTTAGTCTTTACTCGTAATAAATCAACAAATAAGCATTAAAGTGTAGACGAACATCATATATTTTGGTAGAATAATTGCGGTTTAGGAGACAGTTAACCCTTGAAAGAGAGTAGATAACTTATCTCTATACAGCAAGCTGGGATGTTGAGAGCCAGTCAGAGATACCTATCGAAGCGCACTTTCATCGTACAACTAGATACTCTAGTTCGGAGGAAACTTCGTTATCAATACAAGAGCATGAATGTTAGTGATTCATGGAACTAGAGTGGTACCGCGTATAAGTTAACGCCTCTAGAGAGACATTTAATTATGTCTTTCTTGAGGTGTTTTATTTTGAGTTTTATTATAGGAGGAATATAAACAATGGATATCAAACAAATATATGTAGATGCTTTAACACCAATTGTTGGTGAGCATTTAAGCAAAGAAGAAATTACCAAATTAATTGAAGTACCAAATAATACCGAACATGGGGATTTAGCTTTCCCTGCTTTCGCATTAGCTAGAGTATTCCGTAAAGCGCCTCAACAAATTGCGAGTGATATCGCTGAGCAAATAAGTATGGATAACTTCGAGAGCGTTGAAGCTGTAGGTCCTTATATTAATGTCTTTCTTAAACGTGAAAATGTCGCTAACGAACTGGTTACACAAGTTCTAAATGAAGGCGAAGACTATGGAGATTTAAATATTGGTCACGGCGAAGCAATGACGATTGATATGTCATCACCTAATATTGCTAAACCAATGTCTATGGGACACTTAAGATCAACAGTTATCGGTAATTCAATCGCTAACTTAGCTGAGAAAACGGGTTACAACCCAATTCGTATTAACCACCTAGGTGACTGGGGTACTCAATTTGGTAAATTAATCGTTGCTTACGAAAAATGGGGCGATGAAGAACAAGTTAGAAAAGATCCTATCAATGAACTTGTTAAACTATATGTTGAGTTCCATGAAAGAGCAGAAGAAAATCCAGAATTAGATGACGAAGCCAGAGCGGTATTCAAACGATTAGAAGATGGCGATCAAGAAATGATCGAACTTTGGACTTGGTTCAAAGACGAATCATTAAAAGAATTCCAAAAAGTATATGATATGTTAAATATCGAATTCGACTCATACAATGGGGAAGCCTTCTATAATGATAAAATGCAAGCTGTTATCGAAGAATTAGAAAGTAAAAACATAACTAAAATTGACCAAGGTGCAACCATCGTTGACCTTGAAGAAGAAAACTTACCACCTGCCTTAATTAAAAAATCAGATGGTGCCACACTTTACGTGACGCGTGACTTAGCAGCAGCCATCTACCGTTACAACACTTATAACTTTGCTAAAAATGTTTATGTAGTTGGGAATGAACAAAGTGTTCACTTTAAACAACTAAAAGCTGTTTTAGACAAATTAGGTTATGAATGGTATAAAGATATGACTCACGTACCATTTGGTTTAATTACTTTAAACGGTAAGAAACTATCAACACGTAAAGGTAAAATTGTCTTACTAGAACAAGTATTGAATGATGCGATCACTTTAGCAACTGAACAAATCAATGAGAAAAATCCTGATTTAGCGAATAAAGAAGAAGTGGCTCATCAAGTCGGTGTTGGAGCGGTAGTATTCCACGATCTTAAAACAGACCGTATGAATAACTTTGACTTTAACTTAAAAGATATTGTTCAATTTGAAGGAGAAACAGGTCCTTATGTACAATATACTTACGCACGTTCAATGAGTATGATTCGTAAATACGACAAAGAAATTTCAAAAGACACAACTGTAAATCTTAACGATGCATACAGTTGGGAAGTTATTAAGAAAATCGCTGACTACTCACGTATCGTAGAAAATGCCATTGAACGCTTTGAACCTTCTTTAGTTGCTAAATATGTTATCCAATTAGCTCAACAATTCAATAAATACTATGCAAATGTGCGTATCTTAAACGATGATGACCAATTAGAATCACGTATGGCTTTAGTTAAAGCTGTTACGATTGTGATTAAAGACGCATTAAATCTTTTAGGTGTTGAAGCACCTGAAGAAATGTAATATAGAAAAGTAATAGACCTGACTTAGCCAAAACTAAGTCAGGTCTATTTTTGTTAAAAGATACTTTGTATAAGAAACATATAAATAACGGTTCCAACTAAAATACTTAAGATTGTATTTCGTTTCCAATAATGAATAATGACAATAGATAGAGAAGCAATCACTTCAGGGATAGCATAAGGATAAGTGAGGACAGGTGTATTTCTCAACGCGAATACAATAATCAAGCCCATGGCAGCAGTGGGTAATACAGAACCTAAATAAATAATTGCCTTAGGTGGTTGAGAACCGGCCGGAAAAATAATAAAAGTTATAAAACGGGTCAGCATCGTAAGACCCGCAATTATAGCAAATGTAATCCAAAGTTGGGTTTGTGTCATTGACGAGCCACCCCCTTCTTATTAAAGCGGTATAAGAAGAAGCCAACGATAAATACCATCGCAGGAATCATAAAATTGTTTGCACCAAATAGTACTAAGCAAAGCAAACCAGATAAGATTCCAACAAGGGCAGGAACTTTACTAGAACTATTTAACCATTGATCAACAAAGATAGTAATAAATAGTGCAGTTAGAACAAAATCAATCCCTTCAAGATTAATTGTAATCATACTTCCTAAGAGGACGCCAATAACGGTTCCAGAAACCCAATACATTTGATTGAGTAAAGTAATGAAGAAATACACCCAATCTCGACTGAGATTTTCCGGGATATCAATAGAAACAAGCACCGAGAAAGTCTCATCAGTTAAACCAAAGATGGTATAGTATTTTTTTGAATCTAGTTTACTAAACTTTGTAAGCATCGCAATTCCATAAAAGATATGTCTAGCACCTACCATCAACGTAAGTATGATTGCATTAATTGGATTAAAAGATGCTAAAAACACATCAATAGCAGCATACTGAATCGCACCTGAGTATATAATCACACTCATTAAAATAGCAAATAATGGTGAGAAACCTTGACTCACGGCCAATAAACCAAAGGGTATCCCTAAAAAGATATAGCCCGCCATAATTGGGATAGTATGGGGGAAAGCAAATTTAAATGCTTCTTTCATTAAAGCCCTCCTAAATTAAAATAATTAAATATAGTCTAATTATTTTCTCATAAATAGTCAAGTTAGTAAACATAATCATAATGTTTATCAATAAACAAACAGTTTGGTACAATAATGAGACAAGAATAAAAAGGAGGAGTATGGTTGCAAGAGAAAAATTCAACACTAAAGAAATTATCGATCGCAGGCCTCACTGTTGCTGGTGGAATTCTATTAGCAACTAAACTGTTTCCCAAGTATAAAAATCAGTCCCTTTCAAGTTGGTTAATTGAACGAGGTTTATTTGTCTATGGAATGAAAGAAGAACAGCGAAAGCTATTCGAACAACAAAACCGCATTGATGACTTCATTGAGTGGAATACTAAGCCCCAAATAAAACCAGATATTATGGTGGGACATAAAGTGGAAGAAAGCTATCATGGCCCGATGCAAGTTTTTTCATGGAATAAGAAAAAGGACAAGCAACCCATTATATTTTACTTACACGGAGGCGGCTATGCCTTTCCACCTTATCCAACCCATTACTTTTTCTTGCGTTCAGTCGTAAGAAAGACAAATGCCCAAGTGATTTTCCCACAATATTTAAAAACACCGAAATACTCGTATAAAGAGTCTGTGCCTTATGTCTTAACATTGTATAAACAAATGCTTAAAGAGAATGTGAATGACAATCCAATCATCTTGATGGGAGATTCATCAGGTGGGGGAATGGCACTAGGATTAGCCGATGCTTTAAGAGAAGAAGGTATCCAACAACCGGATGAGATCATCGCCATATCACCATGGTTAGATATTACGAACGAGAATCCAGAAATTCCAGATTTAGAGCCATTGGATCCGATGATCAGTCAAATTGGCTTGAATCTAGCAAGTGAGTATTGGATAGGCAAAGACGGTCGGATAGATGATCCTTTAGTGAGTCCAATGCTTATTAATGGGCGAGATTTAGGACGTATTACGTTATTTGTTGGGACGCATGAAGTTTTTTATCCAGACATTATTCAATTTGCGAACCGTTTAAAAGAGAATAACATTGAGCATGATTTATATATTGCTGAGAAGATGAATCACATCTATCCCGTGTACCCGACGCCAGAAGGCGAAGAAGCACGACAAATCATTAGCGCTATCATTAATAAAACTCTAGAAAAATAAGAAGGCCAGTATTAGTTGGAAAGGTTTACATCGTTTTTAAAAGTAAATCTATTTAAAACCAGTGACTAAATATGATACTATAAATACGAAATGGACATCTTATAAGGAGTTTATAATGACTGTAAAATTAATTGTAATTGACTTAGATGAAACACTGTTGAGAAAAGACAAGAGCTACGACGTCGAACGTTTTAATCATGCACTTCAAACGCTAAAAGACCGAGATGTATTGGTTTGTATAGCAACTGGGAACAGTTATCACAAAATTATTGACTACTTCTCGCAAGAAGATCAAAAAGACTTATACTTTGCTTGTGATAATGGGAATTTTATTGTGAAAAATGATGAAGAGTTATCAACAACGACTGTGGATAGAGAGACCCTTTATAACATCGCAGCTTTTGTTGATGAATTTGAAGGTTTCCATATTATGGTAAACACTGGAAATCAAGCCTACTTTAGAGAAACAGAAGGCGAAGCCTTTGATCACATTTCTCAATATAATAATGCTTTAGCCTATATTGAAAAGTTTGAAGATTTACCTGAAGGAGAAAATCCTACCAAACTAGCCATTTATTCAACGCATTCACTTGATCGAAACAAAACAATGACACGTATTTTGAGAGAAAGATATGAAGATATTGATTCGGTAACAAGTGGTGACGGTTGGCTAGATGTATACTCAAAAGATGGCGGTAAAGGAAGTGCTGTAAGAAAATTACAGGCAAAATACAATATTAAAAAAGAAGATACAATGGCATTTGGCGATAGCTTAAATGATGAAAGCATGATGGTAGAATCCCACTACAATATTGCAATGGGCAATGCCGATCACGATTTGTTGTTATCGACAACCTACCAAATTGGAACAAATGAAGATTCTTCTGTGATAAACTTACTAGAGGAACTTCTTTCAAATGATTCTATGGAATTTATGAATAATCACTTAATTCATAAGAAAAGATAGAAAGGTCAGTGCAGCGAGTTGGCAAAAAAGAGAAGACAAAAAGGTAAAAAAACTGAGCAAGAAGACTTAGTAAAAGTAGATATATTCTACATTCCTGAAGCACAAGCTGAGATGTATCAAGTATTACGCGATGCAATCGCAACGGATGTCGAAGAGATATTAGAAAGTACTTATCATCACGTGGATCGAGTGTTCGACGAAGATGAAGGTGAGGCAGTTGCTGCATTTGATGAAAATAACAATGAGCAAGCGCGTTTATATCTAAACCCGACAAACATCTCTCAAGGGCAAACAGCGAGAGATAAGGGGCAATTGGATAAATTCTTGGATACACATTTAATTAAGAAAGCATAAAAAACTGAAGTAAATGAACGGCAATAAGCCATTCATCTACTTCAGTTTTTTTCTTCCTCGAGTTTAATTTCGATGGCTTTTTGGTAGACGTCTTTTAATTGCTTGCCAATTTCGATGAGATTTCTCTCTTTAGCAACCTCATAGGCAGCTTCACCTAAGGGAGGTAAGTCATTTAATCTAAATTGTTCGATTAATCGTTCGAAATCATCAATGTCTTTTCCTTTATAGACATGTTTCTTGTCAATAAGCCAATCATCAAACACTGGGATATCCCGAACAATAAAGTTTGCTTTTGTTGCACAAGCCTCTAAAGCAGGAATTCCTTCCGTTTCTTCCATCGTTGGAAATAAGAATAAATCAGATCCTTGTAAAGCGAGTATGATAGAATCATTAGGAACATAACCAGAGAATCGGAGATTTGGTAAGTCTGTTTGAATCGCTTGTTTAATATTGTCAGGCACAAGCTTTAAATCAGTATAACCAAACCAAATAAATTGAACATGTGGCATACGTTTGGCTAATTCCACGAAATCCAGAATCCCTTTTCGTTCCAAATACAAACCAATACCCATAACGATAAAGTCATCAGGTTCATAATTGAACTCTTCAAGAAACACATCTCTGGCATTATCAACGTGATCGAAACGGCGCAAATCAATCCCATTTGATACACTCACAATTTCTCGTCCGATATCATACGATTCAAGTAACTTTTTTGCGTAAGGTGTAGGTGCGATGAGTATATCACCTTGACGATAAGCTTGAATCAACCATTGTTTAAACAATGGAGAGACTTGGTTAGAAAAGATGAATGAATTTCGAAAATCCTCCTCAGTTGAGTGAGCATGGTAAACGACAGGGATGCCACTATGCCCTAACTTATATGCGACATAATATGATTTTGGGAAATACGTATTAATATGAAGCACGTCAAACGTATCATTTATGTCAGTTGTATATTCTATATTATTTAAAGAAAGAGCTTCTTTTTGGTGTTGAATGGCTTTACCTAAGCCAGATTTATTAATTTGTTTCAAGTTTTCGCTATATAGTAATACTTTCATAATACACCCCTTTAACTAAATTTAGTTTAGAACATGAAAGGCTTTTTAGCAAGTATTACTGTCGTCATTATTTTATTTCTTTTATTATCAAAATAATGATAGTCATAACCGGAAAAAAAGCCTATTAATTGACAATAGCACTGCTTTTTCAATAAAATATAAGAATAAAGAAATAATAAAAATTTGGAGGGGAAAAATATGTCAGAAGATAAAAAAGATCAAGTTGTAGGAAAAACAAAAGAAGTTACAGGTAAAGTAACTGGCGATAAAAAACGTGAAACAGAAGGAAAAGCACAAAAAAATAGCGGTAAAGCTAAAGAAGCACTAGATGACGTTAAAGATACTGTCAAAGGTGCGGTAGACGGCGTGAAAGATGCCTTCGATAACGACGATAAAGATAGAAGATAGTTAATTGTTTCTTGCGATTTAAATGCATACATTTTTAGTGTCTAAAACTAAAAGTGTATGCTTTTTTAATGTAAGCGTAGTAGCTGATAATAAAGAAGATAAAATTCATACTCAGTTCGAAATAATATGCTAATATATGAAGCGGAGTAAAAAGGTCAGGAGCGAATAATTATGCGTCAATTAAAGAAATTATTGTTATCTCTGAGTCTCATTTCATTCATTAATTATCCAATACAGTTTGCCCAAGCATCTGAAGATGAAGAAATGCAAGAAGAGCTCGCTATACGAGAAGAAGTTGATCAAGATTTTAAGCAAGTATTAGATAAATTAGAAGCATCAGATAAATATAAAATCACTTTGCGATATATGAATGTTGATTCGAACAAATTACTTGCTGAAGGTGAGATTCTTGCTGATTCTATCAGTGGGGATGCAAGATTAACATTTGATATTTATGAATATGGACAAGACAATACACAATCAGTCTCAACTTATGACATCGTTTCTTATCGTGAATTTTCTTTAGCTTACATTAATACAATCAATTTATTAACGGATACGGGATTTTTTGAGCAAACGTATTTTCCTCAAAATGTTCAAAACCAACTAAATGAATTCAATAATTACTACATTGCAATTAATCAAGATGAGTTAGGTTCGATTAATATGAATGAAGAGTTAATCGATAATTTATTATACTTTCCAGATTTATCTCAAATAGAGGATATCTCTACGGATGATATCTATCAATTAAATGATAGCACGATTATTGATATGGAAAGACTTGAGATTCCACGTGGATTCTATCAAAATGCGGGCAGTTTCAGTTTGAATTATAGTTTAAATGTGGATATTAACGAAAGTGATGATCGACACATTTCTTATGATGTTATTCCGAATCAACAATTTAATATCACTGAAAACTCACGAGGACTAACATTTCAGTCAACATTGTCTTCACAAATTACAGATGACTTAATATCTTCGAGAAGATTGGATAATCGAGAGTTTCCAGCTGATTATCAGTGGGAAAGTAATATTAGTACAAATCACGTGACAGATAAATTAACCAAAGCAACTATTAGTATAAATCCTGAGGTAGGTAGTTATAACGCAACATTAACAGGTCTTTATGAACAATTTATGCTGAATATATTCAGTAATAAAACAGCAGATATCGAATCTTTTAATTATCGTTTAGAATTATCCATGACACCATCAGAAGAAAAGATACCAGAAATAAATGAATTGAATAAAATGACAATGAGTGAATTTTCATATTTGATGGAATCAGTGTTAACCGCTGAGAATCAACGTTATGACAACGACACACAGTTATTAAATTAAAAGAGAAAGAATAAGGTGTTCAAAATGGCAGAATATAAATTAAGAGAACTTGCGACAAAGCGAATTAAACAAGGTGGAAAGTTAGTTAAAGCAAAGGATTTCCAAAACGAAGATAAAGCGAAACACTTTATTGAAGGAGATGTCGTAATCTTAAATGATTTTGACAATCAATTCTTAGGGAAAATGTTAGTTGGACGCCAAAATAAAGGTGTTGGCTGGTTAATTACCACTTATCAAGATGAATATTGGAACGACAGTTTAGTCTATTATGTCTTAGAAGAAGCTTTTGAAGAACGCGAAGCATTCTTTAATAGTACAGAAACGACTGCTTTCCGTTTATTTAACGGTGAAGGGGACGGAATTGGTGGGGTGACCATTGATTGGTACGACCACTACGTTCAAATTAATTGGTATTCTAAAGGGATTTATGAATACCGTCATTGGTTCTTTGAAGCAATAAAACAATTATTACCTGAAGTTAAGGGAGTTTATGAGACGCTCCGCTTCCAAACAGATGATTTAGAACCCATTCAATTAGTCAGTGGCGCCGAAGCACCGGATCCATTAGTCGTTAAAGAGAATAATCTTAACTATGCTGTGCATTTAGGTGAAAGTTGGATGACAGGAATCTTTTTAGACCAAAGAGACGTGCGTGATTTTATTAAGACGCAAGCGAATGGGATGTCTGTATTGAATATCTTTAGTTATACAGGGGCATTCTCGGTTGCCGCAGCAGTTGGTGGAAGCGACCATACAGTGAGTGTTGATGTAGCCAACCGCAGCATTGAATTAACAACAGAACAGTTTGCGTTAAATGATATCAAAGTTGAAGATTCTAAACATGAGATTCGTGTGATGGATGTCTTTAATTATTTAGATTACGCAGCCAAAAATGACATTACGTTTGATTTAATTGTTAGTGATCCTCCAAGCTTCGCTCGAACTAAAAAGAAAATGTTCAGAGTCGAAGAAGACTATTCAAACTTAGCAAAACAATTATTTAAATTAACAAATCCAAATGGGATGACGATATTAAGTACCAACCATAGTGGTTATGCTTTAGAAGATTTCCGAGATGATATGGTTGCGGCAACGCAAGAGTTGAACGGAACTTATTATTTAATCCAACAATTCAATCTTCCAGAAGACTTTCCAACAAGTCCAGATGAAGAAAGTAGTTACCTCAAGGTGTTGGTATTTTATCGCGAAGATGAGTAATAGAGGTGAGATTAGATGAGTTATATTGAACTAAATGATGTAGTAAAAGAGTATAAAAGCGGTGAGGTTGTCACTCGCGCAAATGATGGTGTAACATTTACAATCGAATCAGGCGAATTTGCCGTAATATTAGGTCCTTCAGGAGCCGGTAAATCAACAACTTTAAATATATTAGGTGGAATGGATAAAGCGACATCAGGTGACGTTATTATTGCTGATAATGATATTAGTGATTATTCAGACAAAGAATTAACAACATTCCGTAGAAATAACATTGGCTTTGTCTTCCAAAACTATAATCTTGTGCCAAACTTAACCGCTAAAGAAAACGTCGAGTTATCGATTCAAATATCTAATAGTGATGCGGATGTGATGGATGTCCTTAAGCAATGTGGGTTAGACCACCGAGCGGATAACTTCCCAGCTCAACTTTCAGGTGGAGAACAACAACGTGTATCTATTGCTCGCGCTATTGCCAGCAAACCAAAATTGTTATTAGCCGATGAACCTACGGGGGCATTAGACTACGAGACAGGTAAGCAAATTCTTAAACTATTGCAAGATACAAGCCGTAATACCGATACAACCATTGTTGTTATTACTCATAATACAACAATTTCAGAGATGGCAGATCGGGTAATAAAGATTAGAAACGGGAAAGTAGACGATATTGTTATCAATGATGCACCCCTAAAAGTAGATGAAATAAAATGGTAATTAGTATTAAGAAGGGGGGAATACTATGAATTCTGCTTTATGGAAAGATAATTTAAGAGAAATAAAAGAATCGATCCCTCGCTTTATCTCAATATTTGCCATCATTACCTTAGGTGTTTCTTTCTTCGTCGGAATTCGGTCCGCAGGGCCATCCATGGTAAGAACTGCTCGAGAAGTATATCAAGAGAATAATATGCCAGATGGACATATATTATCGACAGTTGGTCTTAACGAGACAGATATTGATTTGTTAGATAACCAGGATGGTGTCACTATCTTACCAATGCAGTCCATTAATGCTGTTGTCAGTCCTGGTGAAGAAAACGCGAAGATATTCACCTATAACGGTGATGAGAGTACAAATTTCTTCAAGATTTTTGAAGGACGAATGGTTGAAGATACGGATGAGATTGTCCTCGATACAAAATATCTAGAAACACTTAATGCACAAATGGATTCACCTATCCAAATAGGTGATCGAATTACACTAGATAATTCGGACAGTGCTGGTTTCACATTGGAGACGGAAGAGTTCGAAGTGGTCGGCTTTGCTCGTAATCCACTTTATATAGAAAGAATGACACGAAGCGGATCGGCTAATGTCTTTGGAATTATTAGTGATCAAGCAGTGAGTGGAGATTTATACTCTGAAGCATATTATTGGGTAGATGATGCGAGAGAATACGAAGCCTATACACCAGAATATAATCAAATTGTCGATCAGACTGTGGCTTCATTTGAAGAAGACTTAGAAGGTAGACCTGAAGTACGAATTGTGGAGCTGCAAGATGAAATTGCGACTTCCATCGATGAAGGGGAAACTGAAGTGGCTGATGGTTACCAAACATTAGAAGATGCTCGTGAAGCTTTAGAAGATGCTCAAGCAACTTTATCAGAGGGGCATCAAGAAATATTCGAAGGCCAAAGAACACTTAATCAAGGGATTGCTGACATCGAAAGCGGAGAAGAAGAACTGAATGATGGAATCAAAGAGTATCAACAAGGTCGGTTAGAACTTGCGGATGCACGGGCACAACTGAATTATAATGAAAAAACTTATGAAGAAGGCTTGGCCCAATATGAAGAAGGACTGGCGACCTTTAATGAAGAAATCGCATCTGCTCAGTCACAATTAACGGATGCACAAGCACAGTTAGATCAAGCAGCATCGCAAGCTCAAGCAGGTTATTCACAATTGGTTGAAGGCCAAGCGGCACTTGATGCCGGTTATAGTCAATTGGCTGCCGGAAGACAAGAATTGCTAGACCAATTAAGTCTTGCTACAAACGATCAGATACCACCAGAGCAATTGTTAGCTGCAATTGAAGATCAGATTGATGTTATTAACGGCTTCCTTCAAGTTCTTGAGCAATCGGATACCGGAACAAATCCGGATATTGTATCTTGGATTAATTCATTAAATATTGAACGAGATATCTTAAGAGAGAATCTTCAAGAGCTCACAGGTATAGTCAATGAATTAGGTGAGGCTGAAGAGCTAGAGCAAACGTTAGCTGATTTGGAACTTTCGACAGAACAAATCACTTTACTAGAACAACTTGTTGGAACTGAATTGAGCCCAGCAACTTCAATTGATGATGTTCTACAATTATTAAATAATCGGATAGCTGAGTTAGAGACTCAAACAGAAACATTCCCAGAGAACCCTTCTGGAAGTGAGAATGAACTTATCAATAAAATTGCTGAACTACGTGAATTAGAACAGCAATTAACAAACATCGAAACGGAATTAAACCAACTCCAAACAGAATACAATAATATTGGAGATATTTCGGGACTTATTGCACGAAGAGATGAATTGTTAACTCAGAATGAGTCTTATAATCAACAAATGGCTGAATTATCACAAGCAATCAGTGCATTAGAATCACAATTACAAAATCCAGAATTAACTGAAGCGGAATCCATTCAAATTGAAAGTGATATACAAACACAAAGAAATGAATTGAATGAATTTAGCACTTTACTTCAACAAAATAACTCAGAACTGGCAGAGTTGAATCAACAAATTGAACGATTCAATTCTTTAGAAGCTCAAATTGAAGAGCTTAATAGTCAGCTCAGTCAAACGGAAGCGGCTCTGACGACTGCGCAAGCTGAATTAGATCAACTTCTCGAAGATGGTGGTTTAAATGAACTACCTCCGGAATTGGACTTAGGTCAAATTCAATCTGAATTGACTCAATTAGTTGAGGTAGTGAATATGTTGCAAACGGGACAAGCGACACTCGATGAACAAAGTTCTGTTTTAGCAGCCGGTTGGAATGAATATTATGCTGGCTTGAGTCAATTAGAAGCAGCGCAAAGTACGATTAACCAAGGTTGGACTGAGCTGAATGCTCAAATTGCGGCAGGTCAAAGTGAGTTAGATACAGCTTATGCTGCAATCACTGAAGGCCGACAAGCCTTAGATGAAGGTATTTCGCAGTTTAACGAAGGACAAGCGAGTCTTGTTGATGGTAAACGGGTGATTGATGAGTCTTACAATACTCTTATTGCAGGGCGAAGAGAACTTGAAACAGGGCGTGAAGATGTTCTAGCTGGTCGAATGGAATTGATGCAAGGTGACGCTGAGTATAACTTAAATCGTTATGAATTTATCTCAGAAGAAGAGGATGCCTTAGAAGATTTAGAACAGGCTGAAGTAGATATTGCTGATGCTAAAGAATCTCTAAACGATTTAGAAGTGCCAACCTATGTAGTGGAAAACCGCGGAAGTTCAAGTGCATATCAAAGTTTAAATGATAATGCTGAACAACTAAATGTCATTTCTAATATATTTCCAGTATTTTTCTTTGCGATAGCCATCTTAGTAACGTTCACAACAATTAAACGTATGGCAAGTGAACAAAGAAATTACATGGGAACAATGAAACAACTAGGGTATAACAACGGAACGATTATTCAGAAGTTCGTTGTCTATGCCGGTATTGCCGGAATATTAGGTACAATTGTTGGGTTAATCATTGGTTATGTAGTCTTTCCAGGTGTCATCTTAAACGCATATAATATGTTGTATTACTTTGATGCTCCTGAGATTGAAATCTTATGGGGATGGAATATTCTTGCAGCTGTCATAGCCTTGGCGACAGCTTTATTCCCAGCGATCTATACACCACTTAAAATGTTGCGCACCCAACCGGCCAATCTATTACAACCAGAACCACCGAAATCAGGTAAGAAATTATTCCTTGAACGTGTGCCAAGTATTTGGAATCGATTATCATTTAATGCCAAAATGACAGTGCGAAATCTACTAAGATACAAAGGACGTAACTCGATGACTCTTATTGGAGTCGCAGGGTGTACGATGTTAATCGTAACAGGTTTCGGTATTAGTAATACAATTTCTGGTGTTGTGGATGGTCAGTTTAATCAACTCCAAACATATGATGGAATGGTTTACCTTAATGAAGATTTAGAAGAATCTGAAATTGAAGACATGAATCAGTCACTCACAGAGATGGATGGCGTAGAGGGTTATATGCCAGCGCTACTTGAAACGTATGATGCAGAATTGGAAGATGGTCAGACACAATCCGTTACTGTAACAGTTCCTCTAGGTGATTTAGAATCGTTCTCAGACTACGTTACATTACGCGAAAGAGGCCAGGAACCAATTCCAAATGCCATCGTAGATAAAGGTCCATTTATTACGGAAAGAATGGGTGAGTTACTGAATTTATCAGAAAACGACTCATTTACCTTAGAAAATGAAGACTTTGAAGAGTTTACTGTAGAAGATTTTACCGTTGTAGAAAACTACGCTTCTCACTACCTCTATGTTAATCCTGAACAATATGAAAGTATATTTGGGGAAGAACCAAGTCAAAATGCTTACTTAGTTCACTACACAGAAGGTGTCAGTCAAAAAGAAACTGAAGAAGCAATCATGGACAATGATAATGTCTTAACGACTGTCGATTTGAATACACTTGCTGAAAGTATCGCAGATCAAATGGGAAGTTTAGATTTAATTACATTAGTTCTAATTATCTCAGCAGCTTCATTAGCCTTTGTCGTTCTGTATAACTTAACGAATATTAATGTTGCTGAACGAATTCGAGAACTGTCTACCATTAAAGTACTTGGTTTCTACGACCGAGAAGTAAGTATGTATATCTTTAACGAGGTATTAGTACTAACCGTCTTAGGTAGCTTAGTTGGTTTAGTGCTCGGAACAATCTTAAATACTTATTTATTAAAAACAATGCAAATGATGGACGTCTTGTTCCATCCAAGTGTTTCAATAGGCGGTTACATCGCTTCATTCTTCATATCCTTAGCATTCTCTGCAATAGTCATGGTGGCTATGCACTTTAAACTGAAAAAAATCGATATGGTTGAAGCACTTAAAGGTGTAGATTAATAACAAAATATTTTCCAAAAAACTTTCAATGAATTCTAAGTTAATTGACTTTAGAATCGTTGGGAGTTTTTATTTTGAAATAAAAATAATTTGCTTGTTAGAAGAATGTTACAAAACTAATATATATATGGAAAGACAACAGGTTACAGAATTTATCCTCAAGTTTGTAACTGACAAACTGACACATTCTATGCTACAATAGAAAGCACAAGAGGAATGACAACATTTCTAGGAGGTAGAGTTAATGCAGTGTCCAAATTGTGGTAGAAACGTAAGAAGTAAAAATCAATGTGCCTATTGTGGGCATGTCTTCAATAAACAAGAAGTAGCAGAATTAAAAGAAGAATCACGTAATGAAGACGTAGTACAAGAAACACCGCGTCGTTCTAGTGGAGGATTCAGTCGTGTGTTATGGGGAATTATTAAATTAGTTCTTGCCGTAGCTATTGTTTTCTTAGCCTTTTTATATGGCCCACGAATTATTAATCAAGTTGTAGATTATTTCCAGACGTCTGATACAGAAGTTGTTCAAAATACACCTGAAGAACCTGTAACGGAAGCGCCTGTTACTGAGGAATCTGAAGGGGAAGAACCTTCTGAAGATACACAAGATTCTGAATCAGAAACAGAAGATTCAGCTGCAACAAGCGAAACTGAAGAATCAACTGAGTCATCTGAATCAGAAGAAGAAAGTAACGCTGACGGTCAATTATCTATTGTGAATCAAGAAGTAAACTTAGATGAATACCCATTAACGAATGTCGCACTTGAGTTTAATGAGTCATTAGATAATGTGGATAGTACTACATTTAACTTTACTATCGATGCTAATGGAGAAACAGTAGAACTTGAAGATGATTATTCATTAGTTAAAGATGGCCAAACACTAACAATCAGCTTTAACGATCCTTCTGTAGCAGTACTTTCTACAGATGCTCAAGAACAAGTACTTAACGTTGAATCTGAATCATTAGGTGTAAGTGAAAGTATTTCTTATGAAGTACCTACATCTTCATTAGATACAGAACAAGCTGAATTCTTTAACTCAACGATTACAGATAACTTAGCGTCTATTGGCGATGTATCAGCAGTTGTTTATCCGCAAGATGCTGAAGTGCCATATGTTTATGATGACCAAAGCGTTGAAGCAGACGCATTAATTTCATGGTTTGTCTTAGGCTTTACATTCAATGCGATTGAAGACGGTGAATTAACACTTGAAGATCCAGTCGTAGTGTCATCTGATTTAGTAGCTGAAAATGACGAAGGGATTGTAGCAACTGCTGAAGAAGGCACAGAATTTACGATTCAAGAATTATTATCAGCAGTCGTTGAAGCAAATGACGTGTCAGCAATGAATCATTTAATTCAAGAAACAGGTGGACCAAACGCCTTTAACTTATGGTTAAATGAATCAAATTACTTCTCAACGCGAGTAACACAAATGTTAACAATGCAAGAATCAGGGCAAGTGACTGGTGCAGTAACAAGCGCACAAGATATTGCTCAATTACTTAATAAATTAGCACACAATGAATTAGTATCAGAAGAAGCAGATGCAACAATTAAAGAATTATTATTAAATACACCAGTGACAGCAAAATATCCTGAAGGTCAAATTGCTGGATATCAAACGCGTTACGAAATTGCATCAGCTGATACAAACACTGCACAACAAAACTATGCAGGAATTGTTGAATTAGAAGACACTTACTATATTACTGTCATTCTAACTTCTAACTTCACGAGTGCTGAAGAGGTTGTCCCAGCCATTTCAACTTCTATTTCTGACATTGTGACTTACTTTGAAACTGGGCAAACACCAGAAGAAGTAGCCGAAGAAGAAGCGGCTGCTCAAGCAGAGGAAGAAGCAGAAGCACAAGCCCAAGCAGAAGCAGAGTCATTAGCTGCTGAAGAAGCGGCTCAATCTCAAGTGAATGTTGTTGATGAATCGACACCAGAAACAGGTACAGTGGGAGAAGATGGAAGAACGTATTCAAACCAATATGTTGATAACATCGGATCTTACGTGAACTTACCTGAAGAAACAGTTTATGACGAAACAACTGGAGAAACTAGACCAGCTGAATGGTTCTTCGATGAATCAGACGGAAGATACTATTACCGTTAATTAAATACTAAAAACCGCCTAGGTATTATCTGATATAGATAACGCCTAGGCGGTTTTGTATTGTTATCAAGTCTTAAGAATCTTGTTTACGGTTTGGAAGGGTTCGGTTCACAGCAATGGCAACACCCGTTCCAAACACTGTATCTAAAATCCGGCTAATACTATAAACAAGCCAAGTGTCTTCAGGTGTACCTAAGTATACAACTAAAAATGTTGCCGTCGAATTAATAATACTTTGCTTATTACCAAATAAAGTGCAAAAATTAAGCACTAATAGGACTCCTAAACCTCCAGAAACTGAAGTATAAATATCATTATTCAGTATAGGAAAATTCCGTCTTAAAAAAATTAAAGTTGTAGCAATTAACACGCCAATGGTGTTACCAAAGATACGGTATTTTGCATATTTATAAGTGTCTGTCATATTCTCACGTATGGCAAACACAGCTGATAGAGCGGCCAAAGTTGCATGTCCTAAATTAAAGACTGAGTATACGATAATAATTAAAGAAACTGAGACAGCACTTTTTCTTGCTCGCCAACCGAGCGACAATCTATCTTTAAATGATTTGTTCTCTTCCATCAATGAATCCTTTCGATTTTTTCTAAACCTAATAGTATCAAATATTATAAATTTGTCTATAAATCATTTGGATATATCACGTATAGGGTGTATAATATAATTAAAAATACACGTAAAGGGTGATATTATGAATCCAGCATTAATTCAAATCGTAGTTCAAGTTATTCGTGAAAAGTATATGAGTGAGAAAGCATTTTACACTGAAAAACTAGGTATCTCCCCACAAAGTTGGGATCGTTGGAAGAAAGGTGAACAAGGTCTTAAATACGATAATGTTCAAATTCTATCAACGTTATTCACAGATTATGAGTGGATGCTTGTGCAAAAGGTTGTAAGAACCACAGAAATCATGCCAGAAGTTGTGAACAATCCAGTCAAAGAGTATAATTTCTTAAAATACCAAATCGCCAAAAAATGGGTTAATAATGGGATTGCACGCTTAGAATGGCATCAGAGTGATGAGAACACGGAAGAAAGTGTAAGAAAATCAAACATGGTTATTCTACAATTGATTGTTGATTATAATTTATGGGGTTATAATGATATTATTGAATTGAGATTACCGGGAATTATTCGCCAACAAATTGGACATGACGAGGTAAAACTTTTACAATGGTTTGTGGATGAAAGTGAGAAGTTACAAGAAAGCGAATAAAAGTGAGGCATTATGGCCAAAAAGAAGAAGAGAAAATTATTTAAATTTAAAAAACGTCCCACTCGACGTAAAAAACGCAAAACAAATTACAAACAAGCATGGAATCGATTTAAAACCGATTTTCTACAAAAGATTGGGATATTATCCATCTTTTTTGTAATTTTTACTTTATTAAGTGGGATAGTTATTTATCGATGGGTTGATACGGCAAACCAAAGGCACGGTGAATTGATGCAACGTGAAGTTGATTATGAACAACGAATCGGCTTTATCGAATCGATTGTACCAATTTCACAAAGACTTCAAAGACAATATGGTGTCTTAGCCAGTGTTTCAATGGCTCAAGCAGCTTTAGAAAGTGATTTTGGCCGGAGTCAGCTTGGGGCAGAGTATAATAATCTTTACGGTGTCAAAACGGACGCCACTGATCCAGATGGCGTAGATTTTCAAACGTTAGAATATTTTGATGATGAATGGGTTGAAATTACCGACCGATTTAAAGTTTATCCGAGTTGGGAAGCTTCGATGGAAGGGCATGCCATTCTAATCAATGAGGGTACCTCTTGGGACCCAACGTTTTATCAAGCGGTTCTCAACGGTGATAACTATGTAGAACAAGCGAATGGTTTGCAGGAATCAGGATACGCAACGGATCCTACTTATGCCGATAAGATTATCGAAATGATTGAAACATATGAATTGAATCAGTATGATCAACCAATCTAATTAGAAAAATACTAATTTATCAGTGCTAGAAATTGTATGATGTGTTATTATTATAGGTGCATTTAAATATACAATATTGAAGGGAGTAGACAGGATGGCGCAAAGACATTATCCAGGTGAGACATTAGGAATTATTGGCTCATCAATTTCTGCAGCTGTCTTGGCTCAAGCAGCAGGTAAATTAGGTTATCGAGTTGCTAGTTTGGTAACATCTGAGAATAATCCAGTGAGACAATTTGCAACGTGGCAAACAGTTACCGAATCATATAATGAGCAAGTCTTAAATTATTTTAGTGAACGGGTAGATGTCGTAACGGTTGAAATGGGTATTCTATCGAATAGAGAATTTCAATTATTGGCAGCACAAACGGATTTAACTTTATCAGAGGATTTAATTGCCATTACGACAGACCGATTGATCGAGAAGGCCTATTTAGATTCTAATAAGTGTTTGGTTGCGCCATTCTCAATGGTTACTAATTTAACAGATTTAAAAGAAGCAGTTGAATATATTGGATTCCCATGTATTTTAAAATCAACGCAACGCCATGTTGATAATGCCAATGATCATATTATCTTGTATGGTGAAGAGGATTATGATGAAGCAAGTGCAAAACTAGAAGCGACCACATGTATTTTAGAGGCATGGATTCCAACTGAGAAAAAAGCTAGCGTGACAGTTATACGTAACGAGCGCGGTGAAATTTTAATTTATCCTATATTTGAAGTACGCGAACAAGGAGATTTGCTTGGAAGACAAGTGCGTTTCCCAGCACAAATATCTAAACCAGTAGAACTTGAGATGAACCGTTTAGCGCAATTATTAGCAGAATCATTAAATTTAGTGGGTTCATTGACGTTGAAGATGTTAATCACTTCAGCGGGAGTTGTTTATATAAATGAAGCAAGTATCGGTTTATCTGATGAAGCCATGTTTACGATTGGATCAATGAGTATTTCTCATTATGAGGCGGCAGCGAGAGCCATTTTAGGCTTACCATTGCCAACATTGCATCTTAAGAGTAGAGCAGCGATTGCCTTACCGGCAACCGTATTGAATGAAGAGAATCTATTAACCCAACTCATGTTAAGAACGGATTGGGGCTTTGCTCTGTTTAACCCTATAAATAATGACTCTAAACGTTTGATTGGACAAGTAATTGTGACAGGAGATTCCTTATCAGAGTGCGAACGCCAAATTCAAATTACAGAATTAACTGAATAAAAAATTAAATGTCCTTCTTGAGCCACAAACTCAAGGAGGTATTTTTTTAATGAAAGCGATAAAAAGTATTAGGTTATTTGTGACAAAGGAAAGTCCTATCAGTCACAGAAAAATCATCAAATGTTTGTTAGGACTATACACTGATTTTTGATATAATCTACTATGTATGATTTTTTAGAGTGAACAACCTACTAGATAAATTGGAGGTCATAATATGTCATCGTTAATCGAAAGTATTAACCGATTGAATAATAAACAACAACAAGCTGTATATACAACCGATGGGCCAGTGCTAATAGCGGCTGGAGCTGGGAGTGGAAAGACCAGCGTATTAACCCATCGGATTGCTTATTTATTAGAAGAGAAAAAAATTAAACCTTGGAATGTGTTGGCGATTACCTTTACAAATAAAGCAGCCAATGAAATGAAAAAACGTGTTGAGAAACTGGTTGGACCTGAAGCATCATCTATTTGGGTATCTACATTTCACTCGATGTGTGCACGTATTTTACGTCGAGAAGCCACTCAAATTGGCTATACACAAAACTTTTCGATTATAGACCAGGGTGAGCAACAAACGTTAATGAAACGCGTGCTAAAAGAATTAAATCTTGATAGCAAACGATTCAACTACAAAGAAATGCTTTGGGTGATTGATGCAGCCAAAAACGAAGGGCAAATGCCTGAAGCTTTTGCAGCTGAGAATACTGATTACTTAGGCAACATTCAATCGAATGTTTACAAGCTATACCAACAAAAATTAAAAACAAGTAATGCGATGGACTTTAATGATTTAATATTATTAACTGTTAAACTACTTCAAGAAAATGAAGATGTCCGTCTGTTCTATCAAAATAAATTTCAATATATTCACGTCGATGAGTACCAGGATACGAATGAGACTCAGTACTTATTGGTGAAGACATTAGCGGATTTACTGAAAAACATTTGTGTTGTTGGGGATGCTGATCAAAGTATTTATGGTTGGCGTGGAGCAAATATGGAAAATATTATGAACTTTGAGAAAGATTATCCAGATGCCAAAGTGATTTTATTAGAGCAAAATTACCGTTCAACTCAATCGATACTAAATGCAGCCAACAGCGTAATTGAAAAAAATATCAACCGTAAAGACAAAAAACTTTGGAGTGACAAAGCACAGGGGAATAAGGTTAAATTCTACTTAGCGGAATCTGACTCAGAAGAAGCAAGATATGTTATTCAACAAATCTTTGAAACGAAAGAGGATCAAAAACGTTCGAATAGTGATTACGCCATTCTTTACCGTACGCAAGCTCAATCACGTAACTTAGAGGACCAATTGTTAAAAGCTAACTTACCGTATAAGATTGTTGGAGGCTTGAAATTCTACTCACGTAAAGAAATTCAAGATACGTTAGCGTACTTAAGACTGATTGATAATTTAGCGGATAACTTAAGCTTTAACCGTATTGTCAATGTGCCAAAACGAGGAATCGGACCTACAAGTATTGCTAAATTAGCTGAATTTGCTGAAAGTTTAAACTTAGGTTGGTTTGAAGCCATTGACCAACTAGGAAACTCAAATCTATCTGCAAGTTTACAAACTAAATTTGTTCGCTTCAGTGATATGATCAAACGCTTAAGACAACAAGCAGAGTACTTAACTTTAAGTGAATTAGTTGCAGAAGTTTGGGAACAATCGGATTACAAACAAAGTCTTCAAGAAGAAGGTACTTTAGAAGCAACAAATCGATTAGAAAACTTGGACGAGTTCGCATCTGTAACGAAAGAGTTTGACCAAATGGACTTAGAGGATATTATCGAAACCGACCCTGACTTTGTTGATGAAGCAGATGGCGCTACTGAAGAACCACTGGATACACAGTCACCAAGAATTCGTCTAACTTTATTCTTAACAGAATTATCGCTTGTTTCAGATACGACGGAAGAAGAAACTGTAGACCAAATTACTTTAATGACGATGCATGCAGCTAAAGGATTAGAGTTCCCTTACGTATTCATTGTCGGAATGGAAGAAGGCTTATTCCCATTAAGTCGGGCGTCTGAAAGTGATGATGAATTAGAAGAAGAGAGACGACTCGCTTATGTTGGAATGACACGGGCCGAAGAGCAGTTATACCTAACAGCAGCTAGAAGTCGATTACTTTATGGTAGATATCAACATAATGCCCCAAGTCGATTCGTATCTGAGATAGACCAAAGTTTGATTGAGCATGTCGGTCAATCTTTCCAAACGGTTATTCGTTCTCAAAATACTAGACAGCAAGGGCGAAAACGTTCAAGCCAAGCGGCAAGAAATGTTCTATTAAGTCAACGTCCAAAAGGCGGCTCAACTGGAGCATTGAAGAAAAAAGTGACTAACAATACAGATACAAATTATATAGTCGGAGATAAAGTCGACCACCGAACTTGGGGAGTTGGAACCGTCGTTAATGTTAAAGGTTCAGGAAGTGATGCATTACTAAGCATTGCCTTCGATTCACAAGGCATTAAAGAGTTGCTGGCATCCTTTGCCCCAATAAGCAAAGTAGAGTAGAGAGTGAATGTTTTTACTGATAGAAACAGTAAAGAATGATATACTTGACGAAGAAATGAAGACTGCTATTAACGTAAATGGCTTTTTAGGAGTGATGGTATAAATGGTTCAATCGAAAGATTTAGAACAATCAAAAGAAAGACTCGAGCAGCTAAAAAGTGAGCTGAATCTTCACGCATATAATTATTATGTGCTAGACAAACCAAATATCACGGATGCAGAATACGACCAAATGTATAATGAACTGGAAAATCTTGAAAAAGCACATCCAGAATGGATTACATCTGACTCTCCGACTCAAAGAATTGGGGACCAATTATTAGAAGGTTTTACGAAAGTAGAACACGCCGAAGCGATGTATAGTTTGGGGAATGCCTTCAACGAGGAAGAAGTTGGAGCATTTATTCAACGTGTACAAAACCAAACCGAGCAAGAAGTTGAATTTATGGTCGAGTGTAAAATCGACGGCTTAGCGATTGCTTTAACTTATGAAAATGGCACCTTTGTTAGAGGAGCAACACGTGGAGATGGCACGGTTGGAGAAGATATTACTACGAATCTTCGTACCATACGTTCATTACCACTGAAGTTGAAAGAACCTGTATCTGTTGAGGTGCGTGGTGAGGCTTATATGCCAAAAGATGTGTTTAAGCAACTGAATGACGAACGCGAAGAAACAGGTGAAGTACCTTTCGCCAATCCACGTAATGCTGCCGCTGGTGGGTTAAGACAAATTGATCCAAAAGCCGTATCAAAACGTCGATTGAATATGTTCTTATATAGTGCTTTATACAATGATGATTTTGATGTAGAGTCACAAGCAGAATTATTCGAGCAATTACAATTTTTAGGATTTAGAACAAACCCATTACGAAAATTATGCAAAAATCAAACTGAAGTGATGGATTTTATTCATCAAATTGAAGAAGAACGCCATGATTTACCATATGAAATTGATGGTATCGTTATTAAAGTCAATGACGTTGCCCTACAGCAACAACTTGGTTATACCGTCAAAGCCCCAAGATGGGCGATCGCTTATAAATTCAAAGCGGATATAGCGGAAACAAAATTAAATGAAGTTGAATGGACTGTAGGGAGAACAGGTGTTGTTACACCAACAGCTGTGATGGACCCGGTTCAATTAGCTGGTTCAACAGTTCAAAGAGCATCTTTACATAATGTGGATTTAATCGAAGCATTAGACGTTCGCATTGGAGACACCGTAGAGATTCATAAGGCGGGAGATATCATCCCAGAAATCGTGAGTGTTGTTATGAGCCAACGTCCAGAAGACTCACAACCATTACCGATACCAACAACGTGTCCACGCTGTGACGCTGAATTAGTACGTATGAATGAAGAAGTTGCCCTAAGATGTGTGAATCCTTTATGTCCAGCGCAGAAGTTAGCGAAGATGATACATTTCAGCTCAAGAAATGCGATGAACATTACCGGTTTAGGTGATAAGATTATGGAACACTTAATCAATCAAGCATTGGTTTCGGATCCAAGTGACTTATACATGTTAAAACAAGAAGATTTCTTAACACTTCCTAACACAAAAGAAAAATCTGCAACAAAATATCATAACGCGATTGAAAAATCAAAAAGTAACTCTTTAGAAAGATTACTCTTTGGTTTAGGTATCCGACATGTCGGGTCAAAAGCAGCACGTTTAATTTCTGAAAAATTCAGAAAGATTGAAGCAATTCAGAAAGCATCGACTGAAGACATCGAGACCATTGATGGTATTGGACCAATGATTAGTCAAGCGATTGTTGAATATTTTGACATGGATGAATCTAACGAACTGATACAAAGATTACAAGAAGCGGGAGTTAACACAGACTACTTAGGTGTTGTGCCTGAAGAGATTGATTTGAAAGATAACTTCTTTGCCAATCAAACAGTTGTCCTTACAGGTTCGATGGAAACTTTAACTCGTGGGGAAGCCAAAAAAAGATTGGAAAACCTCGGAGCAAAAGTGACAGGAAGTGTATCAAAAAATACAAATTACTTAGTTGCTGGTGAAGCAGCCGGAAGTAAATTGACAAAAGCACAAGAGCTTGGAATTGCAATCATGAACGAAGAAACTTTTCTAGAAAAATTAAAAGAGAGCGAGTAATTACATGAATAAAAAGATAAAAATGAATGTATCTATACTACTTGCTTGCTTAATGCTAACAGGAGGCGTGACGCAAGTAAGGTCCCAAGCACAAGAAGATGAGCCGACAAACCCAGATGAAGTAACGGTTCAAACGACGACCAATCAATTATCAAGTGATTTTTATCGTGCAGTAATCATCGACGGTCAATACCAAATTGGTGCATCGGCGAGCTCAAACAATAATTTAAGTTCAGCAGCGAATAGTCGTGCGTTTGAGGAAGGCTTACTTCGAATAAGTAAACAAGTCTTTCCAACTGAGCAGTATTTTATGCAAGAAGGGCAAATTATTGATGAAGCAACGATGACAAGCTGGTTAGCGAGAGAGTCTGCAACAAATCCAGAAGGCTTGAATCCAGCTCTACCGGAAGAAGATGCAGAAACTCAATCAAGTTTAGAAGAATCACTGGCTTCAGAAGAATCCGTTGATCCAGCTGATGACCCAGAGGATGTTACAGAAGAAGGCGCAGAAGAGAACGAGCAAATCGTGACAAATGTGCAATCAACTCCGATTTATTTATCACAAGTAGCGGAGAAAAACTTAATGGTAGAGACTGAAGAAGGCTTTGCTTTAGGTGGAATTGTCCTTGGACTTGCGATGAATAGTACTTATGAATATACTGATGCTGACGGCGTGATTCACGAACAAGAAATCTCAGTAGGTGAAATGCGTGAACGTGGGAGACAATTCGCAAATATCATTGTGGGTCGTCTAAGAAACACAGAAGAATTACGTTCAGTTCCGATCGTCGTTGGTATTTACCGAACAGCTCCGAGTGATGAAGTTGTCGGTGGAACTTATGTATTAGATGGTATTTCGCGTGAAGGAAACTCGGTGACTGATTGGACAGAAAACAATGAATATCGTATTGCTTTACCAATCATCGAAGCGAGCGACCAAAGCGATCAATACGCATACTTTGATAATTTTAATAATGAAATTATTAATTTCTTCCCTAATTTAAATGGTATCTCTGGAGAGGCCTTATACATTGATGGAGGCTTAGCTTCCTTAAATGTAGAAATTGTCTCACAGTTCTATAAACAAACTGAAATTACAGCGTTGACTCAACATATTACCGATGTCTCGCAAAGAACTTTACCTGAAGGGGTAGCCATTGAAATTAAAGTCATATCTGACGCTGGTGTTGAAGCCTATGTAGGCCGACCAGCAGGGGCGACACAATATCAAAGTCATATTTTCAAAAAATAAACTGATAAGGAAGGATGAATTGAATGTTAAGTCAAGAACAAATTAAGCACGTCGCTAAGTTATCAAAACTTAGTTATACTGACGATGAATTAGATAACTTTGTCCCAGAATTTGGACGTATTATCGATATGGTTGAACAGTTACAAGAAGTTGATACTGAGGGAGTTAAACCAACGTATCACGGTAATCAATTAATCAACGTATTACGTGAAGACAAAGCCATCGAACGTAATAAAACAGAAGAACTACTTAAAAACGCACCATTATCTGAAGGTGGTTTTATTCAAGTACCAGCCATCTTAGAAAGTGGGGAAGTTTAATATGAATAAATATCCAACAACAATTATTGAAATTCAAGAAGGATTAAGAAATGGCGACTTTACAGCTGTTGAATTAACTGAAGCAATCTTTACATATATCGAAGAGACAGATGAGAAAGTAAATTCTTTCTTAGCTTTAAATAAAGAAGCAGCCTTAGAAGCAGCAAAAGCTGCCGATGAAGTAGGGTACGGTGAAGACGCACCATTATTAAACGGTGTGCCAATTGGGATTAAAGATAATATCGTTACTGAAGGTTTAACAACAACCGCTTCATCTAAAATGTTAGAAAACTTCAACCCAACTTATGATGCGACAGTCATTAAGAAGTTAAAAGAAGCTGGAGCTATTATTATTGGTAAATTAAACTTAGACGAATTTGCGATGGGTGGATCAACTGAGACATCTTACTTCAAAACTTCTAGAAACCCTTGGGATTTAGAACGTGTACCAGGTGGATCATCAGGTGGATCATCATCTGCTGTTGCTGCTCGCCAAGTACCAGCAAGTCTTGGTACAGATACTGGGGGAAGTGTACGTAACCCTGCAGCCTTTACTGGGATTGTAGGAATGAAACCTTCATACGGTTCAGTGTCTCGTTATGGAGCCATTGCCTTTGGTTCAAGTTTAGACCAAATTGGTCCAATGACAACGACAGTAGAAGACAATGCATTAGTATTAGAAGCGATTGCTGGTATTGATAAACTTGACGGAACAAGTCGTCCTGATACAGAATTAGATTACAGATCAAAACTTGGTCAATCAATTGAAGGTATGCGTATTGCGATTCCTAAAGAATACCAATCTGAAGCGGTCAATGAAGAAATTCGTGATGCCATTGTCAAAGCAAAAGAATACTTCATTTCTCAAGGTGCGATTGTAGATGAGGTATCATTACCCCACACACCTTACGGAATTAATGTTTACTATATTCTTTCATCTGCAGAAGCATCATCAAACTTACAACGTTTCGATGGAATTCGTTACGGTTACCGTTCTGAATCTGCAAAAACTTTAGAAGAAATCTATGTTCAATCACGTAGTGAAGGGTTCGGAGATGAAGTTAAACGTCGTATTATGTTAGGAACTTACAGTTTAAGTTCGGGCGCATTTGATAAATACTTTAAGAAAGCCGCTCAAGTAAGAACATTAATTATTGAGGACTTTATTAAAGTCTTTAGCGAGTATGACTTAATTATGGGACCAGTTACAACAAGTACTGCATTCAAGATTGGTGGCCGTATTGAGGACCCAGTTGAAATGTATGTATCAGACTTATTAACAGTTCCTGTCAACTTAGCCGGTTTACCAGCAATGTCAGTTCCAGCAGGCTTTGATAGTAACGGAATGCCTATTGGCTTACAATTAATTGGTAAACATATGAATGAATCAACACTTTACCAAGTTGCTTATGATTTTGAGAAAAATCATGATTACGTTAACCAAGTACCGGAATTTTAGGAGGGTGATATAATGAATTTTGAAACTGTCATTGGATTAGAAATCCACGTAGAGTTAAAGACTGACTCGAAAATATTTAGTACTTCACCAGCTCATTTTGGTGCAGAACCGAATAGTAACACGAATGAAAAAGACTGGGGATATCCAGGTGTCTTACCAGTATTAAATAAAGGTGCTGTAGATTACGGTATGAAAGCAGCACTAGCTTTAAACTGTGAAATTGCGCGTGAAATGAGTTTTGACCGTAAAAACTATTTCTACCCCGATAACCCAGCTGCCTACCAAATTACACAAGATGCACAACCGATTGGAACAAACGGATATATTGATATCGAAGTTGAAGGCGAACGCCGTCGTATTCGTATCAACCGTGTCCATTTAGAAGAGGATGCAGGTAAAAACACTCACGGAACAGATGGTTTCTCTTACGTTGACTTAAACCGTCAAGGTACACCATTAATCGAGATTGTTTCTGAGGCAGATATGCATTCACCAGCAGAAGCGTATGCTTACTTAGAAGCTGTTCGTGAGAAAATCTTATTTACTGAAGTTTCTGATGTTCGTATGGAAGAAGGATCACTACGTTGTGACGCAAATATCTCGCTTCGCCCATTTGGCCAAGAAGAATTTGGTACAAAAACTGAGCTTAAAAACTTAAACAGTTTTACATATGTACGTAAAGGTCTTGAACACGAAGAAGTGCGCCAAGCAAATGTATTAAGAAGTGGTGGTGTGATTGAGCAAGAAACACGTCGTTATGATGAGACAACAGGTGACACAATCTTAATGCGTACGAAAGAAGGAGCGGCAGATTACCGTTACTTCCCAGAACCAGATGTTCCGCCAATTTACATTACAGAAGAGTGGATTGCGGAAGTCAAAGAATCATTACCAGAAATGCCAGACCAAAGACGTCTACGTTATGTTAATGAATACGAATTACCAGAATATGACGCGATGGTTCTTACTCAGACAAAAGTAATGTCAGATTTCTTTGATAATACAATTGAAGAAGGTGCAGATCCTAAACAAGTATCTAACTGGTTAATGGGTGAAGTTTCAGCTCACTTAAATAAAGAACAAATCGCTTTAGAAGATACTGAATTAACACCAGTAAACTTAGCACAAATGATTAACTTAATTGCTGATGGAACAATTTCAAGTAAAATTGCTAAGAAATTATTCAAACACCTTGTTGAAAAAGGTGGCGACGCAAATAAAGTTGTTGAAGAACAAGGAATGGTTCAACTTAGTGACCCAGCTAAATTACAACCACTCATTGACGAAGCAATTGCTGCTAACCCTGGATCAGTTGAAGACTACAAGAACGGTAAAGATCGTGCTTTAGGATTCTTTGTTGGACAAATTATGAAACAAACTCGTGGTAAAGCTAATCCACAAGTTGTGAACAAACTGATTTTAGAAACTTTAGCTAACATGTAATTTTAAATTTTAAGCGTCTAAATGTCTTGTGCATTTAGGTGCTTTTTTTGCATATAATAATTTTATCTCATTTGATTTGTCAAATTAAGCTAGACAAAACTGCTTCATCTAAGTAACTCAAAAATACTTCCAACGGTGTTCGGTAGTGTAAGGATTTCCGTGGAATCGTGTTCCGTTTGTGTGCAATCGATGACACAAAGCTTTGGTCTACTTGATTAAAGTCTATTCCTTTTGTCAGTCCGTCTCTGCGTAATAAACCATTGGAATTCTCATTCAAAGCTCGCTGTGAGGGCGTTCCTGGATCG
>NZ_JBHSHQ010000074.1:0-395 GCF_042652985.1 Ruoffia tabacinasalis
GCCAACCTATTCGATCAAGGCCCTGAGCAGCAGTACTACCGAAGAGTTCATGCGATATTAAAAATGGCAGCCACCTATTCCGACCAAAGATTAGATAAAGCCTGCCATTATGCCCTTGAACGATCGACTCACCCGAATTTCACGTTAATAAAACAGCTGATCGAAAGTCCTATGACGCAATCCGATTTTAACACGACGAATCAAAATGAACAATCATACCTGAGAGGAGCGGACTACTATGAACAATTCAACCGAAAGAATTAATGAGTTAACACAGTATCTGAGAAAAATGCGACTGCCCATCATGGCAGATCGGTTAATTGATTTGTATAGCGATCCGCTCAGCGATCAGCGTACGACATTGGATATTCTGGAAGAAATGGTCATCGATGAAT
>NZ_JBHSHQ010000074.1:458-1064 GCF_042652985.1 Ruoffia tabacinasalis
TCATCGAAGAAGGCTATACGGCAAGATACATGAGAATGTATGATTTACTCGCTGAAATGGTTCAGGCTGACCTAGAGGATAGACTCATTAACTATCTAAAGAAAATAGTGAGTATTGCGGACGTTTTTTACCAGTAGTGCGGTTCTTTTTACCACTCTTTGCGGGAAGATTTACCAATGTCTGCGGAATAGTTTACCAGTAATAATTAAATGACCCCATTTCTACTCAACTTTTGAGTAGAAATGGGGTCAACATATTATAAATCTATTGGCTATGTCGTAAAAAGACCCTTGGTCTAGTTATCTTGATTTAAACCTAGCTTTTCACGCATCGAAATATCTCCATCTATAAGTACATCATAAGAATTATGTATAATTCGATCAAGGATAGCTTCTGCTAAAGTACCGTCTCCTAGTTTCTCATACCAACCCGGAAAGTCGAACTGGGAACAGTAAATATTCGACTTCTGCGCTTCATAACGAGCGTTGATAATTTCCAGGAGTAATGTGGATTCTTCACTTGTGAGCTCATATAAGAGCCATTCATCTTATGAGAAGTAATTAATTATGTTAAGTTAAGCGATGAAATATTAGTTTCACCGCTTAA
>NZ_JBHSHQ010000075.1:0-693 GCF_042652985.1 Ruoffia tabacinasalis
GGGCTCTTTAAAAAACTATTTTATTCGCTATGATCTCGCTGTGCGCCGTCAGGTTAAATCTGTCACTATTGATATGTACGAACCTTATATTCAAGTCATTCATCGATGGTTTCCCAATGCCGATATTATCATGGATCCCTTTCACTTGATACAGGCTTTAAACCGTGAATTATCACAGTATCGTGTGCAGTTTATGAATACCATTCGAACCAAAGACCGCCGATTATATAATAAATTAAAACGCTATTGGAAGTTAATCCAAAAAAATCCGAATGACCTCAAAGCCACAACCTATCACCGATTTCCTTTATTTGATTGGCTGACGAATACGCAAGGAATTGTGGATTATTTACTGGCTCAAGATACCCAACTAAAAGCCACCTATCAGATTGTCCATCAATTAGGGGATGCCTACCGTACCAACAATTGGCCACGATTTGAATCTACCTTAATTCAGGCGAAGCAACTTCAGCTTCCAGCTGGGTTAAGGCGTGTCTTACGTTCTTTTAAGAAGTACCAAACGTATATTCACAACACGTTCTCGTATCCAGGTTTAACGAATGGCCCGATCGAAGGTATTAATAATAAAATTAAAGTATTGAAACGAACAGCCTACGGCTATCGAAATTACAGTCATTTTAGAGACCGTATTTTACTTATGACGCGATTATATGTCCCTCAGACAAATAAAAA
>NZ_JBHSHQ010000076.1:0-3301 GCF_042652985.1 Ruoffia tabacinasalis
GGAATTATCTTTACATAATTAAATCTACTTATTTATACTTTTTAATCTAAATAAATTCTTTCAGCCAATTTAACAAACTTTCTTTTTTATCTTCGCTTAATACTTCTTCAGGAAGAATATTCTTGCTCGCTGTTTCAATTGCTTTCCGTTTAATCTCAGGGTTGGCTTTTGCATATACTTCAGTTGTAGAAATAGATGCATGTCCTAAAAAATCTCGAATATAAATTAAATTTACATTGGCTTCCAGTAAGTGCATCGCTTTACTATGCCTTAAGGCATGTGGCGAAATTTTTGATGGAAATAGATCAGGGTTATCTTTACGAGCTGCTTCATAATGTTTCTTTAAAATATAAGTTATACCGGCACGACTAAGTTTTTTGTGCTGTTTGTTGAAAAAAATGGGAGTTGTAACACTCTTTTCATTACTTAGCTGGTAGCTATCTAAATATGATTCCATAATAGCTACAGTCTGAGCTGTAATTGGTATCACGCGAACTTTTTGTCCTTTTCCTATCAGTGTGACAGTCGCTGGAGAAGACAGTCTCAAATCGGAAGCCTTTAAATCAATAATTTCCTGAACTCTTGCGCCAGTATCGTATAAAAGTGTGAGAATAGCTAAATCTCTTTTTCCTCTTATTGTTTTTCGGTTTGGAGCATCCAACAGTTTTCGTATTGCATCAATTGACAAGTAAGTCATCTGTTCTATATTCGACACTTTCTTTGCCTTTATTGAAAAGACAGAGTTACAAACGTCCAAATATTCTGGCACTTCAGTTTGAAGAAAACGAAAATAGGAATGAAAAGCTGCAAGTCTTTGGTTCCTTGTTCTGACGGAATATCTCTTCTCATCTATTAGCCAATTCAAAAAAGTCTCAATCAAATCTTTGTTTATTTCTTTTAGTGTCAATTTTTCCGGTTTTAAATTAAGAACTTCCGTACAATATCTTAAAAAGATAGTGAATGTATCGCGATATGCTTTAACGGTATTTTCGCTATAGTCCATTTTTGAAGGAATGTATCGAAGAAAGTATATCGACAAATATTTCCCGAAATTATAATCGTTCATTTTCTTGCACCTCCGGAAAAACATCCTGATACATTTCTTCAGTTGAATTAATAATATTGCCGTAGGTATCGCTCGTCATTCGCAGATACTGTTCTGTACTTTCAACATCTCGGTGTCCCATATAGGTCTGAAGGATAGGAAGAAAAGAATAAATATCTTGTCCTTCATTAATCATTTTTTCTAAAGAGTGTACTGCAAAGGTATGACGTAAATCATGTATCCGAGGTTTTACTGATTCATCAGTTATTATTTCAGCGTCACGTAATATTCTTCTGAAGCCACTCAAAATTGAGCCACTATTATATTTTCGCCCGTCTGGAGCAGGATAAAAATATCCTTCCATACTCATATCAAATGCCATGTTTTTAACATAGTGTTGACCATAAATCCTTAGGGTTTCCGTCATAGGAACAAAACGAGTGATGTTATTTTTTCCTTTACTTACTGTAATCACACCATCTTTTAGATTAATATCTGTTTTCTGCAGAGTCAGTGCTTCATTAATTCGTAATCCGCACCCATATAACATTCGTAAGAGCATTGGATAAATGAGGTGAGCATATTTACTGTTCCCTGAGAATTTCAACTGATCAACTATCGACCAGATTCGTGTAATTTCATCATGAGTAAAAATATACGGGATAAAATTATCTCTTTGTTTTACAAACTCATTTTTAGGGAAAACGTAAAAATTAAAGCCTAACATATTCATGAACAGAGCAAATTGACGAATGGTACTCATTCTTTGATGTTGTGTTTTAGTAGATTCATTGTCTCTTTTACTTACATATTCTTCTACCATATTCTTAGTAAGAATTGGTTTTTTAAGTCCTGATTTTTTAAAAAAATTGTCGACTTGTCTTAATCTGTAATAAGAAGACACTTGGAATTTATACCCTAGCCCTATCTTATATTCAACATACATTGAACAATAAGTAGCAAAAGGGCCATCAAACGTGTACTTTTTGTTTGTTTCTATCATAGAGGCACCTCCAATCCCGCCATGCGAAGTTGATTGATATCGATACGGAGATATTCCATTGTCGTATTTGAGTTTTCATGACCCAATATTCCTGAAATAACAGGTAATGGTATGTTTTCTTGTAAAAGATTACTTGCTAAACTGTGTCTCATTGCATGAAGACCACGTTTTCTATCTTTAACATCAATTTTGGCAAGAACTAAATACTTATTGATAACACTCCAAAATACATTGCCTTTTTCAAAACGCCCATAAGGCGTTCTATGTCTAATAAAAATGTGGGGGTCGTCACTTACTGGTCGGCCATTCTTCAAATAATCAATTAATGCGTATTTTAAACCTTCGCTTAATGGTAACTGCAAAGAGTTTTTTGTTTTACCTTGAATTATTTCAATTTTTTCTAAGTGCCATTTAATATCATTTAGCTTCAAGTCTCTGATGTCTCCAGCTCTCATACCTAGCTGAATCGCTAATATCAAAATGAGATAGTCACGCCGCCCGATGGCTGTATTTCGATCTACATGAGAGAGAATAGTTTGAATTTCATGATTTGTGTAATATGAGGGTAGTTTTTCAAGTTTATTTGATCGAATAATCAGAAAAAAATGGGATAATTGGTGAGTATTATAATTGTTTGTGGTTAAAAAATTAAAGAAGCTTTTTAAAGTATACAGAATAGTAACTTTTGTAGATGTTGCATAATTCCTTAATGAATCGATATAAATTAAGATAATTTTTGATTGTACATTTGAGATTTTAGTAATCCCATTTGTCTCAAGAAAATGAAGGAATTGCATGATGTTAAACTTTTTCCCCTCAATAGTCTTGTCTGATAAGTCTGATTTCTTTAAGAATTCTATATAATCCTTAAGGATTTCAAAATAGCAAGGTGGTACTTGAAGACCTTTACGATGATAACATTTATTAACCGGCTCTCCTTTAGAAATACTATTTAAGACTTTTATAGAGCGAACAGCAAATCTTTGATATGGCGTTAAATTTGAATCAAAATCGATTTTATAATGATTCATAAGAAAACTATATCCAAAATCAATAGTGAAATCATAAGTGTTATTCAATATTGCGTACTTTTTAAAGCAGTTCCAGCAACTTTTATAACGAATTTTTGTCCCTTCTGAATAACCCATATCTTCCAAATAGATGCTTGCCTCCCTGATTAAATTTTCAATAGTATCCATTATTTCTTCCTCCTCTTTTAAATTAAGGATACTATATTATGTACAGTTAGAAAC
>NZ_JBHSHQ010000077.1:0-859 GCF_042652985.1 Ruoffia tabacinasalis
TAAAAATCAATCTTATTTTTTCTACGGTAGGTATGCCAAGAGGACGGGGGAAAATAGAACGTTTCTTTTTAACAATTAATCAATTATTTTTGCAAGATTTACCAGGTTACATTGGGAATCAAAATACTTTAAATCTTCTTACGATAAAAGAGCTTGATGAGAAATTAGCGCATTTTATTATATATGACTATCACCATAGAGTGCATGGCACTACAAAACAGGAACCTATAAAGATGTGGAATAATTCAGGATTTCTTCCTCATCAACCAGATAGTCTAGAAAGTTTAGATTTATTGTTATTAAATGTTGGAAAGCCAAGAAAAGTTCATTCTGATGGAATTCACTTCCAAGGTTTAAGATATATTGACACCAATTTAGCAGCTTATGTAGGTGAAACTGTTATCATTCGATATGATCCAAGAGATATTGCTGAGATTCGTGTATTTTACAAAGACCAATATTTATGTACGGCAATTTCTCCTGAAATTTCTGATTACGAAGTCGATTTAAAAGAGATTGTTGCGGCACGTAATAAAGCACGGAAAAACCTTGAAAATCAGCTCCATTCTGGAAATAATATTGCGGAAGAACTTATTTCATCTAAGCAGAAAGAGTTAGATAATCCTGTAAACAAAAAAGATTCTAAGAAGTCAAAAATTAAGAGGTATTACAATGAATAAAACACCCTATTTTATTGAAACAAAAGAATATAAACGCTTTGTAGAATTTTGTCAGGCATGTATCAAATACAAATATATCGGAATTTGTTATGGATTACCCGGAGTTGGGAAAACTTTATCCGCTAAGCAATATTCAAATTGGAATTGGGTCGAAAAACAAATTGATTACAAAAAATCGG
>NZ_JBHSHQ010000078.1:0-520 GCF_042652985.1 Ruoffia tabacinasalis
GACGCAGATATTCGTTATATTAAAAGTACCACCAAATAACATAAGGAGAATATCTACGCATGAACCATTTTATCCAAAAAACCTTTCAATTAAAAGACCCAAATATCACGATCGATATGGACCGTGTTGAAGAACAGCATTATAAAGGCCGCTTATCTTTGTTTTACTTTGGCACATTAACGTATGTTCCTAAAGCCTGTGAATGTTGTGGTATCGTCAATGATGCCTATCAAGTCGTTAAAAATGGGACGCGTCACTCTCGTCTGACTTTAGCGAGCATAACGGGACTTCCTGCCTACTTAAACTTAGCCAAACAACGCTTCAAATGTAAAACCTGTGGCCAAAGCTTTACAGCGAAAACGTCCTTTGTGGACCCTCACTGTTTTATTTCTAAGCGGGTCACACAAATGATTATGGATCGGGCAACACGTGTGATGTCAGAGGTAGATATTGCCAAAGATACCCATGTTTCCCCGAATACCGTGCGTCGCGTCATTCATCAGGCTGCCGCTGCGCTTCG
>NZ_JBHSHQ010000079.1:0-515 GCF_042652985.1 Ruoffia tabacinasalis
AGCCTCAGTGAGCGGCAAATGCGCCAGCTGAAGGAAATGAATTGGTTAGAGCAGCAATACAACCTCATTCTTCTTGGACCGCCCGGTGTCGGCAAGACGCATTTAGCGGTCGGCGTTGGATTAGAAGCGATCGAGCAAGGGTATCAAGTCATGTTTCTCCCGATGGGAGAACTGACAACGATTCTGAAAACAAGTGACTATACACGGAAATCACAGATTGCATTAAATCGGATTAAAAAATCTGACTTAGTGATCATCGATGACTTGATGTATATGGCTATGGATCCAATGGAGGCAAACCAGTTCTTTCAGCTGGTTGACTACTTATATGAACGTAGTTCAATCATTCTGACTTCAAATAAGAGTCCAGATCAATGGGGAGAACTATTAGGCGATGAAGGAGTCGCAACAGCGATTCTGGATCGCCTTCTCCATCGGGTAGAACTTATTCAGATGGACGATGAAAGTTATCGAATGAAACATCGGCAACGAGTTTTTGATTAGAAATAAGTGCC
>NZ_JBHSHQ010000080.1:0-568 GCF_042652985.1 Ruoffia tabacinasalis
CGTAGCTGGAGTCTTTTTTTGTTGCCATGGGGTGTAAGTTTCTCCCGTTTTGATGAGCATGTAGACTATTCTGAGTAATTTATGGGCCAAAGCCACCACTCCTTTACCTTTCTGTTTGCGCTCACTAAACTTAAAATAAATCGCTCGGAATTCTTGGTGATTCGATCGACCAGCTGTCAGTCCCGCTCGACAAAGAGCCGCTTTGAGATAGCGATTACCTCGCGTCGTTTTTGACCCATATTGAATGCCAGCTGATTCATAACTCCCTGGACATAAGCCCGCCCACGAAGCGAGTCGCTCAACGGTTTCGAAGGTCTCCACGGTCGGTCCAACTTCTGCGATGACCACTTGAGCCGTTGTTTGACTGATGCCAGGAATTTCTAGGAGCCGAAGATACAGGTCTTCATAAGGTTGAAGATGTTCTTCAATGAGTTGCTCACATTCCTTAATTTCATCAGTCAAACGTCGAATGGTCGCTAATTCAAGCTGGAGAAGTTGCCGGTTAATCGTCGTTAAGGAGCCATTCATCGCCTCAAATAATTGCCGAGGACTCGCGTGAACTCTTTTG
>NZ_JBHSHQ010000081.1:0-619 GCF_042652985.1 Ruoffia tabacinasalis
TGATTTTTACGACGCGTCAAATCTTCTTTCACCGATGAGCGGTGGCGCGTAAGTTGTCTTAAATCTTGAATGTCTCGCTCAGGCACATATGAGCCACTCACGAGTCCACAACGGCCTAACTCCGCGATCCATTGGGCATCTCTCATATCGGTTTTCCGCCCAGGGACTTGCTTAATATGTTGGGCATTCGCGAGAATCATCTTAAACCCATAAGGTTCCAGAATATTCCACACCGGTCGCCAATATTGTCCCGTGCTTTCCATCAGCACGGTGGTAATATCTAGCGACTCAAGCCACTGGGCACACGCTTGTAATTCTCTTGTCGTGGTATCGAACTCTTTAGTTTGTTTCTTCGGTTTAGATCGATTAAGGGAACCAACTAACGTACAGACGGTAATTGTCTTCTTGTGCACATCAATTCCAGCACATCTTTTAACCATCACTTCCATCATAATTCCTCCTAAAAATGAATTAAAAGCAGGGAAACATTCTGGTAAAGTGTATTTTTATTTAAATGCTCGAAGCATAGTCCATTCATCTCAAAGAATGTTTCGTCCATTTTTTTATCCGGGTGCGGCAACACCACTAAACGCACGGACTTGTCTGCTTTCACTTAAAT
>NZ_JBHSHQ010000082.1:0-844 GCF_042652985.1 Ruoffia tabacinasalis
CACGAAAATTAGAGGAGTGACCACAAATGACCTACACACATCTTAGCATGAAAGAACTCGGATGGATAGAAGCTTATTTTGATATCGGTTATAAAGCCTGTGATATCGCAAAAAAGCTTGGACGTTCCAATCAACCCATCTATAACGTTGTCAACTTCCTTAAGAAAGGCGGCACTATTCGTGACTATTTTGAACGCTACACACAGAATAAATCGAAATGTGGGGCAAAGAAAAAGACATTTACAAAGCAACAAACGCAATACGTTAAAGATCGCGTGGCGGATGGCTGGACACCGGATGTGATTATTGGGCGAGGAGAAAGAGACCTTGGTTGTTCGATGCGTACCCTCTATCGTCGCTTTAAAGATAGCGCACTCTTTGATGTCACGACCTTACCCATGAAAGGGAAACGCAAACCCAATGGCCACAAAGAGACGCGTGGAAAGCAAGCGGATAAAAGAACGCTTGACGACCGTAAGAAAGCTTATCCCGCCTACGAAAGTGAGTTCGGACATTTAGAGGGCGATACCATCATCGGTAAAAACCATAAGAGTGCCGTCATTACGTTTGCCGAAAGAGTTTCTAAGTTGATTATTGCTTTAGAGACACCGGGCCGTAAGGCTGAGGACATCGAAAGAACCTTAAATAATTGGTTGAACGCGTTGCCGAAGAACCTCTTCAAATCAATTACATTTGATTGTGGAAAGGAATTTTCCAATTGGAAAAGCTTGAGTAACCAGCAAGACATTTCGATTTTCTTTGCAGATCCAGGTTGCCCCTCTCAACGCGGTCTAAACGAGCATTCCAACGGTCTTTTACGTAAAGATGGATTAGCTAAACAGAT
>NZ_JBHSHQ010000083.1:0-1726 GCF_042652985.1 Ruoffia tabacinasalis
TTGGCGGTTCAATATCTTGCATAAGCAGACTCTGTCAATTGGCTCAGTGTAACTAAGCCCCATTGTTGGAGTCTTTTCGTTGTAATGACCTTATGAACTTCATGTGTCTTTGATAGTCGCCAGTACTTTTTACGAGAAAAAGCAACTCGCTTCGCAGACTCCATGTCTAGCCCATAAGACGTAAGCTTTCTAATAATTGTCTTAGGTTTCTTCCAACGTTTAAGGATAAGCTGTCTGAGTCTATGGTGTAACCACTGCTCTATCTCTTTTATGAACCCTTTAATGAATCCAAGGCCAAAGTAATTTATCCAACCTCGTGTCACACGATTAATTTGTTGGACTATTTCTTCAAACGTGCCTGGTCGTTTACGACTTGTTAATTTCTTTAAAGACCGTTTGAATTTCTGCTTTGCCTCTTTGGTAGGGATAAAACGATAGGTTCCATTCACTTGGAACATCAGACAGCTCAAGAACTTTAAACGGGCTGGAGACCCTACTTTGCTCTTCTCTGTGTTGACAATCAATTTTAAATCTTTCTCGATAAACTTCGTCACACTTTCTAAGACGCGTTCACCGGCTCGTTTGCTTTTTACAAAGATGACAAAGTCATCTGCGTAACGAACAAATCGGTGTCCACGGTTTGCGAGTTCTTTATCCAATTCATGTAAGTACACATTGCTCAGTAGAGGTGACAGTACCCCTCCTTGTGGTGCGCCTGTTTTACTTTTTACGTATTCGCCAGACAGATCTATAACACCCGCTAATAAGAACTTACGAACGACTTTAATAATCATCTTGTCTTGGATGAACTGCTCTAAGTAGTAGATAAGCTTATCATGATTTAACGTGTCGAAGCATTCTTTGAGGTCACAATCAACCACTACTCTATAACCTTCTTCATAGTATGACACACACTGTTTAAGGGCACTATGCGTACTTCTTCCAGGGCGAAAGCCATGACTATTAGTCATAAAGTGAGGGTCAATGAGTGGCTCAATGACCTGTCGAATAGCTTGTTGAATCACACGGTCTCTCACAACGGGAATGCCAAGTTTGCGTACCTTACCATTAGGCTTAGGTATCTCAACTCGCTTGACCGGTTGTGGTTTATAGGTCCCATTGAGTAGTTTTTCTCTTAATGGGACAAAGTACTTATCAATGTGTACTTCAATCTCATTGACTGTCATATTGTCTATGCCCGCTGCCCCTTTATTTCGTTTGACAGCTTGAACGGCTTCGTCAATATTTTGCCTTCTTACAACTTGTTCCATCAAAGATGGATACTTATGATACATTTCTTTCATATCACCTAAAGTTTACTAGACGCATCGACTTCCTCTTTTGGTTCCACCTATTCCCTCCGCCGACTGCTAACCTGTGCGGTTGTTTTCTGTCCTAATCGTAAACTTTAACCTCCAATCTATAATTTGTATGAATATTGTTCGGTCCTTCACGGGTATACCCGCTACTATGACCTCTGCTGACTTCTCGCTATTCGTTGTTACTACTCAGTCGTTAGCGAGACCTCCCTGGGTAAGCGTACTAACCTTCCACTCATGTCACTGCCTCATTTACTGTATAGGACTCGTGCAGTATCGGACTTTACTTTGTTATGCAAGCTCGTCCATCCTAGTTCAGCCTTCATATGAGATTTCTGTTCGTCAGTGCGAGTGTTTGCCTCCGGCTTCCTTCAGATTCCACCTCACGGGGGACACCCTTGCCGTTA
>NZ_JBHSHQ010000084.1:0-527 GCF_042652985.1 Ruoffia tabacinasalis
CTCCCACTTGAACTGTTTCTGGCTCAGCTTCACCTAACGACAGACCAACAGGAATGAAGTCCGCTCCTGCTTGGGCATTAATAGCGAACAGTGCTGGTAGTGCGTATGTTACCGGGATTGTTCCCATTGCGATTTGAGATCCAATTAGTACCCCAACAACTTGAGCAATTACTGCTCCAGGACCCAAGATAGGTGATAAGAATGGCAAACTACAAATGAATGCAATCGCTACAAATCCAATAATCGAAGTTGATAATGGTTGTAGTAAGTTCGCAATCAAGTCACCAATTCCAGTGTAGTTAATAATCCCAATTAACATACTGATAAATGCCATAAATGGCAATACATTTTTAATTAGAGTATCTACTGAGTCTCGCCCTGCTTGATATAAGACCCCCATGGCTTTTCCTATTCCACGAGAGAATCGAATTAAAATATTATCGTTTTGATCTTGATTTTGTTTATGTTGCGTTTTAGCTTCTTTGTATTTTGCATCGAAATCATCATTTTCAACGCTTTTATTAGGT
>NZ_JBHSHQ010000085.1:0-1135 GCF_042652985.1 Ruoffia tabacinasalis
GTTTATGAAGATGAGATCGTAAGGTGTTTAGGTATAGTTAATACCGTATAAAAAACTGGTCCACTTCATATCCTTAGTTGAATCTGTTTTAAGTATGTTGGGCCCTTTGAGGTCGTGTATAGGAAATGAGAATCGATAAGGCGCTATGAAGACTTCAATTAATTTAGAAAGGATGATTACATTGGACGTTATCGCATTAGATGTTAGTAACGGTCGTAGCTATGTTGTGCATTATTCTGATAATACATGTCTATTCGAAGGGTGGATGATTCATAACCAAGAAGGGTTAAATGGCCTGTTAGCTCGATCTCAGTTGTGTCAAACCATTCCTGAAATTGTATTCGAAGCAACGGGAGTCTATTCAAGGGTCATCGAACGCTTCTGTCAGGATCATCACTTTGACTATTATCTGTTAAATCCCCTCGAAGCAAGAAAACAAACAGATAGCCTTCGAGTGAACAAAACCGATAAAAGTGATGCCCATAAACTCGCTCTAACGCACTATTTTATAGAGCGAAAGAAAAAGGTTGTCATTGATAAAGCGTACCAAGAAATGACGACTTTATCACGCTGGTACGAGAGCAATGAACAAGATATAAAGTATGCACGGAATCATCTACATGCATTCTTAACCCTCTCTTTCCCTGAATTAGAGTCTTATTTTAGTTCTGTTGCCAGTGAATATGCCTTAGAAATGATTCAATTATTCCCGCACCCTGATAGTTTAAGGAGCTATAGCCGAACCAAAGTGAAGAATCTAATTTTAAATAATACTCAGAAAAACATCTCCCAAACAAAGGCGTTACTTGAAGCAGAATCCATTCTCACTATCGCTAAAGATGCCTATCCTGCAGTGGATAATGATTCGCTTGAAACGTTCTTAGTTATTGAATGGGCGAGTAAACTTCAACAGCTCGTCCAACAAAAGAAAGTGATTCAAAAAAAGCTCATTGATAGCGCTCACTCATTTAAAGAATTTTATGTTTACACTAGTTTTTCAGGCATCGGTGAATTAACAGCTGCTCTTTTGATTGCAGAGTTAGGGGATATTACACGATTTGATAATCCTAAGCAACTCAATGCCTTTGTTGGCATTGATATCCGTCGATTTCAATCAGGTAACTCGCCTAATTAC
>NZ_JBHSHQ010000086.1:0-677 GCF_042652985.1 Ruoffia tabacinasalis
ATACGGGATAATCTTCATCCGGTAATGCTAGACAAACCTGTTTTTCCTCTTGCCAAAGTGATTCAATCGTTTGTTTTTTTTCATAATGTTTTTCTTGGCGCTTCTCAATCATTTTTTTCTCTAACTCGTGATTTAATGAAGTGAAGTCTTTCATTATTGGTGTTTCCGAGAAGAAATTATACCTTACATAACCAACTTTATTTTCTACACTTCCTTTTTCATGACCACTCGCAGGATTACAAACCTGTACTTGAAAACCATAATGTATCGCAAACTGTTGGAATTCGTCGGTTAATATCGGATCTTCAAATTTTGATTTTGGTTTGACAACGGCAGTTGTCATATTATCAATTCGAATTTTCCGAGGCACACAGCCCATTTGAGTAAAAATCTGTTTCATCCCAGTCAATAAGCATTCCTGATTTTCACTGGGTAGAGCTACGGCGAATCCAGAATTACTATAAGGAGTGCTGAGTATTAGTGCTTTTACGTCCTTAAAAGATCCTTCATGTTCAACTTCCATCGTTCCAAAATCGAGTTGTGCTTCAGCCGGTGGGTGTTCTAAACGCTCATAGCCCGCAGCTGGTATATCATTATGGTGTGTACTTTTCCATTCTTGTACGTAATTACAAACTGTGCGATAAGACCCAGGAAAACTTAGTTCCTTTAGAAATTTG
>NZ_JBHSHQ010000087.1:0-1027 GCF_042652985.1 Ruoffia tabacinasalis
AGCACTCGCATGTGTTAAAGCATCACCCTTTATTGAAGACCCTCTATGACCATTATTATAACGATAAACCCAAGCTATTTCTAGAGCACTTGGAACGTTACCGTGCATGTGATGAACATCAACGCGTCATCCACATGACAGAAGCGGTACGATTACACGCCACAAAGCCTCTCCCTAAGGGGCAGGACCAAGAAATCAACCCGGTGATTCAACAAACAGAACACACACTACATCAGCTTAATCGCATCTTTGGATTGGAGGAAACACCATGTTAACGATCACAGAGGCAGCCAATGAACTGAAACTGTCGTTCCTTAAGGAAAACCACCCTCACTTGATGGCAGAATATCAAGCGAGGGGGCTAACCTTTGAAGAAGCCTTATTGGAATGGATTAATGAGGAGGTGCAACATCGACGCAATCGCAGTCATCAACGTCGGATAAAGCAAGCAAAGTTTAGTCAGAAAAAATACCTGGTCGACTTTGATGACCAGGTGTTTAACGAACCCGTGAGAAAAGAGCTGCGTTCACTGAAAACATTACAATTTATACAGAATAAAGAAAATGCCATCTTTATCGGCAATCCGGGTACAGGCAAGACCCACTTTAGTATTGGTTTAGGGATTGAAGCGTGCCTGCAAGGTTATAATGTGTTATTTATCAACGCCCCCAATCTGGTGATTCAGATGAAAGAAGCGGTCACTCAAAGTCAATTTTATCGGTTTAAACAACGCCTTCAGCGCATTGATTTATTGATTATTGATGAGCTCGGTTATCTATCCTTTGATGCTTCAGGCGCAGAATTGATTTTCAATTTATTATCTAACCGAATTGGAGAAGGCTCGGTGATTATTACCACGAATCTAACATTTGATCGTTGGCAGGATTGTTTTAAAGACCCGACATTAACGGGTGCTTTGGTGGATCGTTTGGTTTACAAGGCGCATGTTGTCGATATGCGGGGGGAAAGCTACCGTATGAAGCAAACCAGTCACTGGAAGAATACATTACAGGAAGGAGAGGAATAG
>NZ_JBHSHQ010000088.1:0-681 GCF_042652985.1 Ruoffia tabacinasalis
ACTTCCATTTATACTATGAAGTATAGATGGAGGTGTCAGGAGTGATTACTATGACAAAAGAATTTGAGGTTATTAGCCGTTATCGCCGCGGTGAATCAAAACGTGCGATTAGTCGAGACATGGGACTAGATCGAAAAACGGTGCGCAGAATATGTGACCGATTTGATAAGGCAAGACAAAAAATCGATGCAGCTGAGGACGATAAAGCCCTTGAAGTCGCTACGGAGCAGTTAGTGTTGAAACGACAATACAATAGTACGACACGGACGAAAAGAACCTTCACACCCGAGGTGGAGGCACGCATGAACCGGTTAATCGAAGAGGAACAAGAGAAAACACGGATATTAGGCTCCCATAAACAAGCCCTTACGGCTGTCGCTGTGACAGAGATACTTCAAGCAGAGGGCTACGCCATCAAATATCGAACGGTGGCGCATTACTGGGCACAAATGACTAAAAAAGCGAAAGAAGCCTTTATTCGTCAAGACTATGCGCTCGGATCACGCGTTGAGTTTGATTTTGGTGAAGTCAAGTTGGAGATAAATGGCCACGTGCAGACGTATTATCTTGCCGTGTTTGCGAGTCCAGCCTCGGATTATTTTTGGGCGTATCTGTATGCCCATCAAAAGAAAGAGGTCTTTCAAGAAGCTCATGTGCGTTTCTTTGAACAGATTGGGGGTG
>NZ_JBHSHQ010000091.1:0-773 GCF_042652985.1 Ruoffia tabacinasalis
CATTTTTCAATCGATAACTTTCACCTGTAAAGGTTAATATATGTGCATGATGAATAAGACGATCCACTAGCGCCGAGGTTAGGCGCGGATCAATAAATACCTTGTTCCAACTGCTAAACTCTAAATTGGAAGTAATGATGATACTTTTAGTTTCATACCAATCACTAATTAATTGAAAAAGTAATTCTGAACCATTTTTATTAAATGGAACATAGCCCATTTCGTCTAAGATAATCAGTTGAACTCGGTTAAACTTCTTTTTGAAACGTTCTAATTGATTTTCTTTCCATGCTTTCTCTAATTCGATGACAAGATCACTCACACGCCAAAATCGCGTTTCAATTCCTTCTTGACAAGCTTTATACCCCAATGCAGTTGCTAAGTGTGTCTTTCCGGTACCTGGGGCACCAATACACACTACATTCTGGCGAGATTGAATAAAATCTAAAGAGGTTAGCTGCTCTTTCGTATCTTCATCTTGTACAAGTATTTGGTTGTGCCATTCAAACATTTCAAGGGTTTTGTGACTTGAAAATTTCGCTTGTTTAATTAAACGCTGGATTCGTCGTTCTTCTTTAGCCTCAACCTCACGAATTAATAACTCAAGTAACCATTCTTCTTTATTTGAAACTTCAACTGAATCAATTAAACTAGGTATACGACTTAGTCGTAATTCTCTACAAACGGATTCTAAAGTATGGTTCATACACTCACCTCATTGGTACGAGGTTTCACCAAGGCATCATAGCCTTGCCAGTTCACATCACTGATAC
>NZ_JBHSHQ010000092.1:0-1214 GCF_042652985.1 Ruoffia tabacinasalis
CAAAAGAGCTCGCTAAACCAGGTGTTACGATGCAGCTTCTCTGGGAAGAATACGCCCAGGAATGTCGGTTAAATAATAAGATCTACTATAAATTAACCCAATTTAAGAAGCACTTTAATGACTATCTTTATAAGAATAGTTTTAGTCATGTACTTCATCATAAAGCGGGAGAACAAGTCCAAGTGGACTGGACGGGTAAACGCCCGCAATGGATTGATCCCATGACTGGTGAAATTATCAAAGGTGAATTATTTATCGGAACATTACCTTTTAGTGGTTATACTTATGCTCAAGCTTGTATAGATCAAAAGATGCCGAGATGGATTGAAGCCCATGTTAAAATGTTTGAATATTTCCAAGGGGTTCCCACCTTATTAACGCCTGACAATCTTCGGACTGGTGTAACCAAGAACACAAAGACACAGTTGCTCTTAAATCCAACCTATGAGGATATGGCGAACCACTATCAGACAATTATTGTTCCTACACGGGTTGCTCGTCCGAAGGACAAGGCGGCTGTTGAAAACCATGTTAAGCACCTTACAACGCATATAATTGCTCGTATGCGCAACTACCAATGCTTTAGTATCGATGAATACAACGAACATCTGCTAAAACTTCTCGATGAATTTAATGCCAAACCTTTTCAGAAGAAAGAAGGAAGTCGTCTTCAAATGTTTCAAGAATTTGAACAAGAAGCGCTTAAAGAATTACCGGCTTATTCATATGAAGTCTGTGAATTTAAAGAAGCGAAAGTGTATACAAATAGCCACGTCACATTAAACAAGCACTATTATTCTGTACCTTATCAGTATATTGGTGAAAAAGTCACCCTGAAAATTTATTCGACTTCCCTTAAAATTTATCACAATCAACAGTTCTTATGTGAACATGTTACCGTAGGTACTCGACCTGGCGCTTACTCTACGAATGAAGATCATCTGCCCGAAGAAAGTAAAAATTTTGGCAAGTGGAACAGTACTAGGTATTTAGAGTGGGCACGCCGAATTGGCCCAAATGTTCATCTCGTAATCTCCAGAATGTTTGATCAAGGTCCTGAACAACAGTATTATCGAAGAGTTCATGCAATATTAAAAATGGCAGACACCTATTCCGACCAAAGATTAGATAAAGCCTGCCATTATGCACTTGAACGATCTACTCACCCAAATTTTAAATTAATAAAACAGTTGATAGAAAGTTCCATCACTCAA
>NZ_JBHSHQ010000093.1:0-1246 GCF_042652985.1 Ruoffia tabacinasalis
GTTATTATTGAAGTTACCACACTCTCAATAGATAAGGATGAAATCACATGACGCATACTAATTCTAGCACATCATCACATAAAGGCAAACATCTCACCTATGAAGAACGGTGTCAAATTTCAATTTTGGTACATGAAAACTATTCAAATCGTCACATTGCTAAATCCATTGAACGTGCCCCACAAACAATCAACAATGAAATAAAACGTGGGACAATTCGTCAAATCCGTCGTCAAAAACAAGGGGGTAAAGTTTATACTTATACCTACCAGATTTACGACCCAAAACTTGCTCAATCACGCTATGAAGACTTACGTAAAAATTCAGGTAGACGTCCTAAATGGGTTGATTCCACTGACTTTATAGATTGGGCTGATCAAAAGATGTTAGAAGATGGATGGTCACCCGATACGGTGGTTGGTTTTGCGAATCGTTACAACTTATTCGCAAACGAACTAATTCCTTGTACCACTACTTTATACCACTGGATTGATAGTGGTATTATGCGAACTAAAAATATCGATTTATTAGAGAAACTTTCTCGTAAGATTAAGAACCCTAGTCAAAAAGTTCGTCGTAATAAGCGAGTGCTTGGAACCTCCATTGAAGAACGCCCTCAATCAATTGATACTCGAGAAACATTTGGTCATTGGGAAATCGACACCGTTATAGGGAATAAGACAAAATCCGAGCCGGTATTACTCACGCTTGTTGAAAGACAAACACGCTTTGAAGTCATTCTAAAAATTGACGGAAAAGATGCTGAGTCAGTCGATAAAGCAGTGACGAATTTGAAAGAACGAGCAGGTGATCAGTTTGAGTCTATCTTTAAGAGTATCACATCAGATAACGGTTCAGAATTTTCAGGACTCCACGAAGGGTTATCTGAGGTATTAGATGTCTACTTTACGCATCCCTATGCCTCTTGGGAGAGAGGAACGAGTGAGAATCAACATAAATTCATTCGTCGTTTCATTCCAAAAGGTAACTCTATGAGTGACTTAACTCAAAGGGATTGTTTGAGAATTCAACAATGGATGAATGATTATCCTAGGAAAATATTAGGTTATCAAACACCTCATGAAGCCTTTACTAAAGCCTTCAAAAAAGCAAGACAAGAGGAAGGACTCGTCAGTGCTTGACAACGAGCCTCCTTCGGCATGACTGAAAGTCTGGGAAGCTGGCAGAGGCCAGCCTTGGAATGACCCTATCATGCCTCAGCTCATTGTCAAGCACTGACTAGATA
>NZ_JBHSHQ010000094.1:0-591 GCF_042652985.1 Ruoffia tabacinasalis
TCTATAGAGGATTGGTCCTTTTAGTGGCAGCTTCACCCTGTGCTTTAGCAGCGGCTACTGTATCGGTAACTTTATCGACGACTTCTAACTTGGCCAAAAAAGGCGTCCTTTCAAAAGGTAGTTCTTACCTGTCTCAATTAGCCGATACTCAAGCCATTGCATTTGACAAGACAGGAACCTTGACTAAAGGAAAACCTGAAGTAACCAATTACTATTTTGCTGATTCCGTGAACGAAGAAAACATGATTGATATCGTAGTAGCTCTTGAAAAAGAATCCAATCACCCTTTAGCAGATGCTATTCTAAGAAAGTTTGAGCAAAAAAATAAACTAACTATCGAAGTAGAAAACCAGATCGGCAAAGGATTGACAGGAGATTACAAAGGGAGAAATTATCGTATAGGAAAACCGACTTCGTTTGACGATGTTTCAGATGAATATAGTCGTTTAAATAATGAATGGTCGTCAGAAGGTAAGACGGTCGTATACGTAGCAGTAGATGAGGCTGTTATAGGTCTTATTGCCCTCATGGATGTTCCGAGTGAGCATGCAAAAGAAACCATTGATTATTTCAGAGAACAAGGCATACACA